>JBMYXW010000644.1:0-2729 GCA_049608825.1 Chitinophagales bacterium | reverse complement strand
CCTACGCCAAAAGTCGAAAGAGCAATTCCCTGTTCTCTGAATTTCTTTTGAGCGATTTGCTGCAACCTTTGAGGGTCGGTAATACCTTGATTGGCAAGCCCATCGGAGAGCAGAAGCGTGCGATTTACAAAACCCGATTGCTGAGTATTCTTGACCTGTGTATAACCTTCCAACATTCCGCCACTGAGATTGGTCATGCCTCTGGCTTCGATGGTTTTGACCTTTTGGTGTAGATTCGCCTTGTTGGTCACATTGGCAGATGCACTGACGACATCTACTTCATTATCGTACTGAACGATGGAAAGATAGTCGTTTGCATTGAGGTTGTCGATTACAAAATCGACCGCTTTTTTGACATAATTGAGTTTATCGCCTTGCATCGAACCACTTCTATCGACGACTAAAGAAATGTTCAATGGAACTCGTTCTTGTGCAGTAGGAGCTTTCCCTGCTTTGAGGGTCGCATAAAGGTAGATTTCTTTTTTGTTGCTGCCTCGAAAAAAGTAGGCATTGTCTAAATAAGCAAAAAATTGAAGAATATTTGGCATAACGGTAGGTGTTTAGAGGGTTAAAATGTTTTATTGACCTCTATACAACAATACGATAAGCAATAAAAGTTCCTTGTAATGATAGACTTTTGAAGTTTTCCTTTCTGAAATAAAAGCCCTCATTTCACAATACTTCAATTTTTCAATTCTAAACTTCAAAAGTCTTTTTCCTACTGCAAGCTTTGCTTAATGAAAAATCGAGAGCATCAAGGGAGTAACGATTGCAGCAAAAAAAAGTACCATTATCAAATGGGATAAAAACATTCTTCCTATTAAAAAATCGCCTTTGACGAAGTTGTAAATAGCCAATAGAAGCAATATTCCGATGTGAACAGCAACAGCTATACCAACAAGAACCATCAAAACTACCTCTCCTTCGTATTCTCTCATACTATAAAAACCAATACATAGAGAATACAAAAGAAGAATTACAAAATTGATGAGTAGAGGTTTGGGAAAAAAGTTCATAGAGGTTTCTTTGAGTTTGTCTATCCACAAGTTTCTAACTTTCTAAATCCTCCTCATCAAAGTCATCGTAAAAATCATCCAAGACTCTACGCTCTTTTTTGGTCGGTCTTCCTGCTCCTCTTTCACGAATGGCAGCAGGTGATTCCCAAAAAGCAGATTTCTGCAAATCACTGGGAGTGCGAGGGATTGGAGGGGGAGAAAAATCTTCATAACATTCAACGGCAATCTTTGCACCCACCCGTTTTTCAATCAGTTTGACCACCTTCAATACCTTCTTTTCTTGCCCTTTTTGAGACGAAATGGTATCGCCAACCTGTATCATTCTGGAGGGCTTCACACTTTTCCCTTCGATTTTGACCCGTCCAGCTTTACAGGCATCACTCGCCATCGTTCGAGTTTTGAATACCCGCACCGCCCAAAGCCATTTATCTACTCTTGTTTTTGAAATGTCTGACATACTGTATTTTATTCGATTTGATATTTTTTTAAAAGCCAAGATAAGCCTATTTGTTTGGTGAAGCCAACAGTAATTGAAGGAAAAAAGTTGCAGTTGGGTAGATTTTTTAGAAAAACTTCAAAATAAATAACTTTTAATAAACATCTAATGTTAATTATTTAAATCAAATTTATAGACATTTCTTTTTCTACAAGTAGGCTTGAAAAATATGCAACTAACCATTAAAAACAAATAAAAATGGCACGAATCAATCAATATCACCCACAAACTATTTCGCATCCTGGGGAAACGCTCAAGGAGAAATTAGAAGAACTGAATATGGGCGCAAAGGAATTTGCGGTTCGGACAGGAAAGCCCGAAAAAACCATCACTGCAATTCTCAATGGCACCAGCTCTATCACCTCTGATATGGCAGTGAAATTTGAAAATGTCTTGAAAATCCCTGCTCGGTATTGGCTAAGACATCAAGCAGGTTATGACGAGCGCGAATCGAGATATAAGCTTAGAGAAATTTATATCAAAGAAGGTAAAGAATGGACAAAAGCAATGCCTTATGCTGCTATGGTAGAATTGGGCTGGTTACTTGCTGCTTCAAAATCAGTAGATAAGAGAGAACGCTTACTTGATTTTTTTGGTTTTGGAGCGCACAGTGCATGGACGGATTATTACCGTAATCGAGAGTTAAAAGCACAATTCAATATTTCTTTGAAGCATACAGAAGCCGACTATGCTTTATCTGCTTGGTTGCGACAAGGTCAAATACAAGCATCCGATATGAAAGCACCTTTATTTGACAAGAAAAAACTCAAAGAGAATCTCAAAAAGATGAAAACCCTTATGCTTCAACAAGAGGAAAAATCTTTTCAAAAGTTGCAGGATTTGTGTTTAGAGACAGGCATACAATTGATACATACAACTGTTTTGCCTCAAATATCTGTTACCGCTTCTACTCGATGGTTGAATAAAACGCCTTTGATTCAATTGGCTTTGAAACCCGAACAAAATAAAGATTTTTGGTTTACCTTTTTTCATGCAATGGGACATATTTTATTGCATGGCAAAAAATTCATTTCTTTAGAAAATGTTGAGTATGCAGATAAAAATGAACTGAAAGAACAAGAGGCAAACGATTTTGCAAATACTTGTATTTTTGGAAAAAAAGGAAACAAGAGGGTAGTAAAGAAAGTGATTTTTTAAAAAATCAACTCCAAAATCCAATGTTGCATTTGAAGTTGACACTTGAATTTGTATTTCTT
>JBMYXW010000643.1:0-2729 GCA_049608825.1 Chitinophagales bacterium | reverse complement strand
AACTGTCATTCATTTTTCAATTTTTCACACATGCGATTTACTCTCCCACTCTCATTTATTCTTCCTTTTGTATTTCTAATTTCTTGCAGTGAAAAACCCTACACTTCAAGCACTCCAAAACTACTCTTAGTCACCGTCTCCGATACAACCAAAGTCCAACCTTCAAAAGAATTATTGCAGCAAATCCAAGATATTGCAGCAAACGAAAAAATGAAAACAACTACCACTTTTCGTATGGATTCTTTATACGAAGGTACACTATTAACATACAGTAGTTTGGTTTTAGATGGTTTGCTAATCAACGATTTGAATATTCAACAGCAAAACGCAATTGAGCGATATGTACAAGCAGGTGGCGGATTAATTCTTTTGAATAGCTCGAAACCCAAACCTTATGAATGGGCATGGTTGGACGCATTTTTTGGAGAAAAGAGGGAATTGAAAATACAGTTAAATAAGAAGAAATTGAAAGGTGATAGAGTCGTCTTGGTCAAAAACAATGAACCTGCAATAAGGGGTGAAAGTGGCAATTCATTGAAGGAAAAAATCAATTTTTCCATAGGCGAAAACAAGCGTTATCCTTCAAAGGCTCGAAGTCCAAGAACTCCTAACTTCAACCGCTTCAATAAGGTGGTTTTGGATGACAACATATATGAACCGATGGAATTGGAGGTAACGCCCGACGGTAGAGTGGTCTTTATTGAGCGCAGGGGTTTGATGAAGATGTACGACCCTCAATTGAAGGAAACAAAGGTAATTGGAAATTTTGACGTTTGTACAGAAGGAAATTACGAGGATGGCTTACTGGGATTGGCTTTAGACCCCAAATATGGCACAGACAATTTTTACCTCTATCTCTACTATTCTCCACCCTGCAATGTAGAATACCAGTACCTTTCTCGTTTTTTGATGTTGGGCGATACCATTTTGCCCAACTCAGAAAAAGTCATATTAAAAGTACCTGTACAGCGAGAAACTTGTTGTCATTCAGGAGGTTCAGTAGAGTTTGGTCCAGATGGTTTGTTGTATCTTTCAACAGGCGATAATACAAGTTCTAAGGAATCGGATGGTTATTCACCTCTCGACGAACGCCCCAATCGAAGCCCTTTTGATGCTCAAAAAAGTTCTGCAAACACCAACGATTTGAGAGGAAAAATCTTGCGAATCAAGGTGGACGAAAACGGGGAATACTCCATTCCAGATGGCAATTTGTTTCCGAAAGATGGCTCAAAAGGTCGCCCCGAAATCTATATAATGGGCGTAAGAAATCCTTTCCGAATAGCGATTGATGCCAAAACCAATTATTTGTATTGGGGCGATGTGGGTCCAGATGCAGGGGCAGATTCTCCCAAATATGGTCCTCAAAGCTATGATGAATGGAATCAAGCTCGAAAAGCGGGCAATTATGGCTGGCCCTATTTTGTGGGCGACAACCAAGCTTATCCTGACCGAGATTTTGCGATGGACACAGTTGGCAAACCGCAAGACCCAAAACGCCCAATCAACCTTTCGCCCTTCAATACTGGCTCAAAAATATTGCCGCCTGCCGAAGTGCCAATGATTTGGTATCCTTATGGTGAGTCAGAGGAATTTCCAATTTTGGGTAAAGGCGGAAGAAGTTCATTGTGTGGACCTATTTACTATTCAGATTATTATGTCAAAAGTCGGGAATTTATAGGTGCTTTTCCCGATTACTACAATGGCAAAATGTTCATTTATGAATGGGCAAGAAGCTGGATTTTGGTGGTGAGTTTTGACGAAAAAGGGGATTTGCTCCAAATAGAACCGTTTTTGCCGAATGTGCCTTTGGCAAAGCCAATCGACATGGTTTTTGGTCCAGATGGGGCAATGTATATTTTGGAATATGGTCGTCAATATTTCTTGAACAATCCCGATGCAACGTTGTCTCGTATTGAATTTTCATACAACAATCGCCCACCTGTTCCCAGTATTTTGGTGGACAAACCAAACGGAGCTGCGCCTCATACGGTTCAGTTTTCGGCAGCCGAAAGTTTGGATTATGATTTGGAGGATTCGCTATTGACTTTTGAGTGGAGTTTTGTGGATGATAATGACGTTGAAATATCGCAGAACCTTGCAGATGTTGGCGATTTTTTGGGAGAGGAAATAGCATTTACCTTCAATCAAAATGGAAATTATACGGCAATATTGAAGGCAACAGACTCATATAGGCAGACTGCAACAACAAAAAGAACAATTCAAGTAGGCAATGAACCACCTACTATTTCATTGAATTACACAGGCAATCAATCCTTTTTCTTTCCCCATTCAGAGGCACAATATGAGGTGAAAATTGCAGATTTGGAGGATGAAAAAAGTGGTGGCATTGATGCGTCAAATGCTTTTATGTCGTGGGCATTTTTGGAAAATGAAGGCTATGTAGCAGATATTGAAAGCGGCAAAACACAATTGCCAAAAGGCTCAATTCAACACTTGGAGGGAAGTTTTCTGATGAAAAAAAGCGATTGTTATACCTGTCACGACTTGGAGAAACCGAGTATCATTCCTGCTTACCGCCAAATTGCTCAAAAATATCCTTTCAATGAGGAATCAGTAAATTATTTAGCTTCAAAAATCATCAATGGCGGCAATGGTGTTTGGGGAGACCGTTTGATGGCAGCACATCCTCAATTGAGTAGTGAAGAAGCTGCTACAATGGCTCGCTATATTTTGTCTTTGGAAGGAAAAGGGGAGCAATTGAAGGGTGA
>JBMYXW010000642.1:0-2730 GCA_049608825.1 Chitinophagales bacterium | reverse complement strand
TACTCGGACTAAAGTCCAAGCTACTGCAATATGAAAAAATAGTTGCCAGAGCTAAGTTTGCCTTACACCCCTTCAAAATCGGGTTTGCGCTTCTCTCCAAAAGCCTTCAATGCTTCTCGATGGTCTTTGGTTTTGGACAATTGTTCCAGTTCTTGTTGCTGAACCACATAACCTTCTGAGGGAGACAAATCCAATGCAGTATTGGCAATGCGTTTGGTAGCTTGAATGGCGAGAGGTGCTTTACTTGCGATTAATTCCGCCAATCGAATGGCTTCGGGGAGCAAATTTTCGGAGGTATGAATATCGGTAATCAATCCAAAAACTTTGGCTTCTTGTGCATCAATCGTTCCGCCTGTTAAGAGCATACGTTTGGCTCTGCCGACTCCAATCAAGCGAGGAAGTCGATAGGCAGAAGCAGTCAAGCCAACATTGACCCCTGCTGTAATGAACTTAGCTGAATCTACTGCAATGCGAATATCACAACACAAAGCCAATTCTAAGCCTCCTCCAACACACCAACCATTGATAGCCGCAATGACAGGCATCGACAAGGCTTCGATTCGGTCAATAATGTTGCTAAATGCCCTCAAATTGTGGAGGACATTTCCCTGTTTTTTGATGTTTGAAGCAGCTTCCTTCAAATCGTCTCCCGTACAAAACTTTGTTCCCCTACCTGTGAAAATGACCACTCGCAAGCTTGTGGCAGCCTCCAATTCCTCCAATAAAATATTGAATTCATGCTTCATTGCTTTGGATAAACTATTGGCTGGTGGATTGTCTATTTCTACCAAAAGTATGTGTGGAGACAGGGCTTTTTTGTGTAAAGACATGATGGAGTATTGAAGAAAAAAACACGAAATTATTCATTTATCCACATTATTTTTCATTTTTGTTCCTACTTTGAGTGTTTCTTTAAAAATCAATCTTCATATCCAAACAAAATGAAAAAACTCCTCCTTTCCATTCTAAGCCTAATCATTCTAATCGCTGCAATTGCTTGGACAGTCATCACCTTCTTCCCTCATAAGCTCGTTCCGATGATGCTCGACCAGCAAATGAAACGGCAAACGGAACGCATAGAAGAAGGTGAAGCATTATTGACGAACAAAGAAGCAATCACTGTTTATACAGTGGGTACAGCCTCTCCAATGCCAGGCGAAAGGGTACAAACAGGAACCGCCGTTTTTGTGAATGGGCATTTTTTTATGTTTGATGTGGGAAATGGAGTAGTACAGAAAGCCGAAAATATGGGTTTGCCACTCGACAAATTGGATGGAATTTTTATTACCCATTGGCATTCCGACCATTTTATCGACTTGCCGAGTTTGATTAGTCGTTCTTGGTTGTTGGGCAGAACGAATGATGTACATTTGTATGGACCTAATGGTACAGATACCCTCAACCATGCCGTCAATCAATTGCTGCATATTGAAAACAAACACCGCTTAGACCACCACAGTGATGCCATTATGGACACTTCTAAAGCCAAAGCGATTGCCCACGAATTCAAAAATGTGCAAGGCGGCAAAGAAGTGGTTTATCAACAAGATGGCATTACCATTACTGCTTTTGATGTGAACCACGAGCCGATAGAACCTGCTGTGGGGTATGCGATTGAATACAAGGGCAAAAAGGTGGTGATAAGTGGTGACACGAAGAAAAATGATTTGGTTTTGGAAATGGCAAAGGATGCGGATTTGTTGCTGCATGAGGTTTTGTTGGTGTCTTTGTTGCAGCAAATGGAGGTAAAATTGAAGGAAATGGGCAATGCCCGAAATTCCAAAATCATTCACGACATTCAAGACTACCACACTTCTCCTGCCGAGGTTGCAGAGATTGCAGCGAAAGCGAAGGTCAAAAAATTGGTTTTGCATCATTTTGCGCCTGCGCCTGATTTGAAGGTGGTGGAGAATTTGTATTGGAGAGAATTGAAAGGGTTTGATGGGGAGATTCATTTTGCAAAAGATGGGGATAGGTTTGTCATACCGTAGGGGCAATCCCTTGTGGTTGCCCCACAATCAAATACAGCTATGTTTTTTAAAAGATACCAAGTTTTCGTTAGATTTCCCAATAGCGAAAAACCCTGCGATTACAACAGATTTTTCCATGGATATTTTATGATTGGTGGAAAAATCTATCCTTTTTACACTACATTTTTCCACAGGTAGGGTTTGTATCGGTGGAAAAATAGCATCTTTATCTTCCATAAA
The DNA here is from genome assembly GCA_049608825.1 of Chitinophagales bacterium. Taxonomy (GTDB): domain Bacteria; phylum Bacteroidota; class Bacteroidia; order Chitinophagales; family UBA2359; genus JAUHXA01. The sequence goes on along the minus strand of JBMYXW010000642.1, from coordinate 520 downwards.
AGAACTATTCAAAGTCGTCACAAAGACAAATAAGCAATTGTTTTTTGTGATGCTGACTACTTTTGGTCTGAACTCCAATGAATACAGTATGGAGTTGATTGGGCAGACTTTGGTTTTGGATGATTTGTTTTGGGGGTAGGTTGGAGTTTTTGACCTTTGCCTAACTTGAAGATGTGGGAAATTTTGTATCGGAAGGGATTTGTTTTTTGAAGTATGGGAATAATTTGGCTATCAAATTTTTCTTTTAAGAAAATTGTTAAACTTTTTGGTAATGATAAAATCATCAATTAAATTCGCATACTATAATTAGCAAAAAATGAAGCAATCAAATTATAAAAAGTCAAGAATAGAGAATTTCAATATTCTATCCAAAAAGCTTGCAAGTTCAATAGTATTTAATTCTTCAAACACTATTTTGGCTGGAGGAGATGCAATAGATTTACTCAAAAAAATTCCAGACAATACAATTTCTTTAATCTTAACAGATCCTCCTTACCATACCACCAAAAAGAAAAACATT
>JBMYXW010000641.1:0-2735 GCA_049608825.1 Chitinophagales bacterium | reverse complement strand
TAAACTCACCCAGTTTATCCAAACCAGAATAGTATGCTTTGCCCTGATTCACTTGTGTAAATTCTCGCACAAACTTTTGGAGGTAAGGGTCAGAAGCAATCATAAAGGTGGTAATCGGAATCTTCAATTTTCGGCAACGAGCCGCCAAATTCAGCGTTTTATTCAAGATTTTTGGATCCAATCCCCAGCTGACTTTGATGTATTGACCATTCTCCTTGATGCAGGTAGGTTTCCCGTCCGTAATCATAAAAATCTGTTTGTTAGGTGTTTTTCTGCGTCTCAACAAATCCATTGCCAACTCCAAACCTGCAACCGTATTGGTGTGGTAAGGTCCAACTTGAAGATAGGGCAAATCTTTTATTTGAATTTGCCAAGCATCATTTCCGAATACCAAAATATCCAGTGTGTCCTTTGGGTATTTGGTCGTTATCAATTCAGAAAGTGCCATCGCCACTTTTTTTGCGGGTGTGATGCGATCTTCTCCATACAAAATCATAGAGTGCGAAATGTCAATCATCAACACCGTTGAGTTTTGCGTTTTGTACTCATTCTCTTGTACTTCAAGATCATTTTCGGTCAACATAAAATTGTTGATGCCATGTTGAATCTGTGCATTCCGCAAAGAGTCGGTCATGGCGATTTTATCCAGCGAATCTCCGAATTCAAATTTTCGACGGTCAGAAGTCGCCTCCTCTCCGCTTCCACTAAAAGGCGTTCGGTGATTTCCTTGACCTCCCTTTTTCAGCTTCCCAAAAATCTGCTCTAAAGAACGTTTGCGAATCAACTGCTCCGATTTTGCAGTCATTTTGAAGCCCCCTGGATTTCGCAGATTGCCTTCTCCATCAACGTATCCTTTCTTTTTCAAATCCTCAATGAAATCATCCATTGTGTAATCTTCCGAAGTCAATTTGTACTCTTCGTCCAATTGCTGCAGCCAATCCAAAGCTTCTTTTACATCGCCAGAAGTGTGGGTAAGCAATTCCATAAACACCTCCAACATCTTTTCGAATGTTGAACGATTGTCTTCTTTGGGGACGTATTCTGCAAAACGATATCCTATCATAGTTTGGTTGATTGGTTGGGAATTAGTGACTGGAGATTAGTCATTGGTTGAGTACACAAATCACGATTCACCAATCAACTAATCACCACTACAAGGAACTAAATTAAGCAAAATCTTGTAGAATAATACTAAAACACCTAAAGTCATGGGAAGTTCAAAAATTCACACAAACTTGGAAGGCATCAAACCTTCAAGGTACAAACGCCAAAAACGGCGAAACAAAAAACTCCACAAGGAATTGACGGAGTGCTACAGAGAGAATCGAGCTTGGATTAAAACACCGAGAGCTACTCGAAACCGTCTCAAAAACTACGAATTGAAGTTGGGTTATGAGCATGCTCCTAAAAAAGTAAGCATCAAATTTGTCCATTCAAGGTTGTCTGGTACAACCAAATATTTTGGAGACAATGTAAAACCTCTGAAGCGATTTTTAAACTCCAAAGTGGGACAAAATTGGGACAAGGTCTATTCAGAATTGAGCAACAAAATGGACAAACGAACTGTATCTGGTCAGCATTTGTTTGAGCATATTTTTCAGTATGTCGAAGCTGATACAGCTTGGATTGACGGAAAAGTGTATCGCTCAAATGGTACAAAAATGTTTAGAAATCGGTGGCATGGCGGTAGGCTTCAATTATATGTCCACCCTATTTCGAGAACTTTGCATCGGTTTAGAAGGAAATATTATGGAAAAATCGTTGATTAGTGTTAATAGGCTCGTAACTTATAATTGATTAATCAATTTACGAATCACCTCGTTTTAGCTTCCACCGTCGATGCGTCCAAAGCCAATATTGAGGCGCATTCTTGATTTCTTCCTCCAAAAAACGAGTATGTTTTTCGGTTATTTCACCAGAAGCCGTTTGTTGAGGTTGGTCTTCCACCTTCACAAACTCCATCTCATAGTAACCTCTTTTTATTTTTTTGATGTAACCAAATAGAACAGGAAAATTGTATTGTTTGGCGTACTTTTCAGTGCCAAACAATACAGCTGTATCTTGATTCAAAAAGGTCATCCAATGCGCTCTTGTGCTCGATGAAGGAGATTGGTCAGTACCAAAAAAATAAGCAACAGGGTGATTGGCATTGTCTGCAAAATATGCCTTTGTATCCTTCTTCGATACAAGGTCAACGCCAAACTTAGCACGAGAATCTCGCAGTTTCTGATCAAAAAATGGATTGGAGAGGGAGCTATACACGCCCATCATCTGATGAGGGATTTGAGGATTGGAGCCAACAGCCATCATCTCCCAATTATTGAAGTGACCTGCTGTGACCAATATACTTTGCCCACGCTGATAATATTCTTCAAAAATTTCGGGATTGACAATCCTACATCTTTTGATGATTTCCTTTTCAGAAATACTGAATATACGAACAGACTCAACTACCAAATCACAAAGATGTTGGTAAAATTTCCTTCCAATAAGCTTTATTTCTTTTGAGCTTTTTTCGGGAAAAGAATTGTGTAGGTTGGCAAAAACCACTTTTTTTCGATAGCCTATCAAGTAGTACAAGATTACAAATAGGAAATCAGAAATTCGCAACAATAACGAGATTGGTAACAAAGAAAGTGGCTTGATTATCAAATAAAAAAGCAGACGACTCATGGCAAAATAAACTTAGGCAATGTGAGAATTGCTTTTAATATTGAAGAAAAATGAAGGTATGA
>JBMYXW010000640.1:0-2741 GCA_049608825.1 Chitinophagales bacterium | reverse complement strand
GAGGAACGAAATTGGGTGCATTTATCGAAAAAGAAAACAAAGCATGGCAAGAGGCTTCATTGAAGAATGGAACATTCAATTTCATCGAAACACACAGAGATCAATGGTCTGTTTATCTTCAAGACAAATCGCGAAATGTTTTTATTCAATTGGATTTGCACACCAAAAAAGTGATGTACAGCGTAGGCAATAAAACGAAAACATACCTTTACAGCATCTCTGCCGCCAAATAATCACCAAAAAAACACACTGATTTTTTAACTCAAAAGCAATGTCTCTTCAAAAAGACATTGCTTTATTTTTGTTAAATATCGAACTCCTTTACTCACAAACTCTTCACAAACATATCCAACTGCTCCTGAAATGCCTTCGCCAAATCTTCATCTACAATTCCACCTTCTTCCGAAAAGTTTTGACCAAAAAATGGCAGGGAAAAACTGGCAATTGCGCCTTTGCCCATCCACTGGAATTTGTTCACTGCAATATCCAAAACGGTTGAACCGCCTCGACCGCCTGGTGAAGTAGATAATAACAACATCGGTTTGTCGCCCCAAGTACTCCCCTCCATTCTCGAAACCCAATCCATAATGTTCTTGAAGGCAGCAGAATAAGCTCCATTGTGTTCGGCAAAGGAAATCACCAAACCATCTGTCTCCAAAATATGCTGCTTAAACTGTTGAGCCAATTCGGGAATTCCTGTAGCTGCTTCTTTATCAACACTGTAAATGGGCATTTCAAAATCGTTCAAATCCAATACCTTCACTTCCGCATCCGTAATTTGATGGGCTGCAAAAGTTGCCAATTTTTTATTGATAGAAGCTCTACTGCTGCTTGCGCCAAAAGCTAATATTTTTTTAGTCATTATTCTGAGATTTTAAATGTATGATAAAAAGCAATAAATGTAGTCCAACTTCATTGAATTTCCAAACTCCAATCAAAAGCCACTAAAACAAAATAGTCACTCTCCAATGAATTGAAGAATGGCTAATGAATGTTGACTAAAAAACATCGGAAGCCTTGGAGACTTCCGATGTCTAAGGAAAATTATAGTATTAGGAAAAAAAAGAATTTAGTTCGGCTCACAAATCGCTACACATTTTCCAGTGTTGTAGTCATACCAACTCACCAATGTTTCCCCTTTTCCGCAAGGTGCAGCAATCCAATCACTACAAGGACTGTTTGGACGTAAACCATAAGACTTCACAGGTTTGAATATAGAAGGGTCGATTACGATAAATCCTGTACAGTAAGCCACACATTTGCCTTCATTGTCATAGTAGCTACCTGGGGCAGAACCGTCCGCACAAGGCTGAACAATATAACCGCTACAAGGGGTATCGGGTGTAAAACGGTTAAAACTTCCTTGTGGGTTGATGCTTCCCATGCCTACCAATTCGCCTTTTTCAACGATTGCAGCCAACAAAATGTGTTCTCTTGTTTGAGCAATTACATTTACACCATCGGGTAAACCTGCAATCTTGACTTTTGTATTTTGAGAAGGTTTTGTATTTGTTGAACCATTGCTACTATCTGCAAACCAAGCTCCACAGACACAAACACATTCACCAGAAGGTAAGGTAAAACAAGTTTTGATTTGGAAAGTTGTACACAAGCCTCCTTGTGAACAACCTGCTGTTGAAGCTTCTAAAGTTTTGGTTTTGCCGCTTACAGATTGAACATACATACGTTGAATTTTTCCTCCACGAGCCAGTATCATCAATTTTCCACCACTTTTTTTGTGAGTAGCTACCAAATGTTTTCCATCTGCTGGCGGTGCTTTCACTCTTTCAATGACATAGGATTCTCCATCAATGCCGTCAAACTTGAGGTAACCTGCTGCATCTGCTGTTGTTTGGCTGAATAGTGCGATAAAAGCAAAAAAACTAAGAACGAATAATTTTTGAATCGTTGTCATGATAAAAGGTTTTAAATGTTGCTAAAAATTAAATTCGCTCTCATAGACGGAAGGGGTAGAAAGTTTGGGAAAAAAGAAAATTATTTTTTTGCTTTTTCTTCAAAATTGCTTGTTATTAGAATTATTCCAAAGCATTTTTCTCTACCATTCCCTTCAAACTCTTCAATCCTGTTTCTAAATCATTCGCCAGCATATTTTCCATCAAGAATCCAAAATATCTAAAGATGGGATTGTTCCCCAATTCTCCACTGACAGTCCATACGACTTTTGTATTCGTTGGGTCTATGGGACGAAATACAATACTGCCTTTCATCTGGACATTTCCCTCACTCATTTTCATCACATAATACACACCATCGCCAGGGTTACTCTCCGTCAAGGTCAATTCACCATCCCCCATTTTCTTACCATTCCATATTTGTTTCGCACCCTGACCTGTTTCACTGCCTTCATAGTGAATCTCCAAACTTGGGTCTTCCTTTTTGCTCCAAGCCGTCCAATCTTGCCATTTTTTTAAGTCAGATAAATAAGGGTAAATTCCTTCGGAATTGGATTTTATGGCAATGTCTCTCTTGACCTCATAATGATCGGGCAACAAAAAACCACTCGCCAAAAAAAGCGAAAAAACAATGGAAACAACAATCAAAAATTTCACAGTTCGAGACATACCTAAATAAACATTGAAGTGAGAATGAAAACTCAAATGTCCAAAAATAATAAAACCTCCAAGATTTATACAAAATGGAGGTTTTATAAAAGCACAATCTGCTGTACTTTGATTTTATAGTATTGAAAAAATCAATTGTTTTTTAGCGAACGCTTGCAC
>JBMYXW010000639.1:0-2746 GCA_049608825.1 Chitinophagales bacterium | reverse complement strand
AAACCGCTTCCTTCCCTTTCGGCAAGCGATGCTGAAAAGTCACTCGATTTTGGGCGGGATTGGGATAAAAATGGGTGGGATAATGTGTGGTGATGTCGTAGTGAATCGAAGTAGTGAAAATGCTGTCGCAATTGGCGGGTTGACAGGTGTTGCCGAGGCTGTCGACTTTGAGAATCCAGCCGTCTCTCGTGCCACTTTCCACCCCATAATCTGTCCACCCACAGATGTTAAAACCGCCATCCTCTGCCAATTCAAAATCAAAAAATACATGTTGGTAAAAACTATTGTGATAGGCTTTTGTCCACAAGCTATCTCCATCCGCAGTCATTTTGACCAAGATACCCATATTGGTAACCGTTGTATTAAAGTTATCTGAAAGACCTACAATTATCAAATCTCCATTTTTTGTTTCTCGCACCTCTCGAAAATTATCTCTCCAATGTTTACCCGTATAAGAAATACCTGCATACTTTCTTTCCCAAAGATATTCTCCGTTTTCATCCACTTTAAGTACCCACCCAAAGGGGCGAGAGAACACAACGTTTTCTTCATGAGTAGTTCCTACAATCACGTAACCACCTTCCACCCTCTGAATATCATTGCCTTCTTGAAAAAAGATATCACCGTGTTTTTTCTCCCAAACGACCTCTCCATTTTGGTCGGCTTTCATCAACCAAATATCTTGATTTTGACCGTGTTCGGCACTGTTATCACCATCAGATTGCTGTCCTAAAAACAGATAGTGATTGTCGTCTGTCTCCACCACATCAAAAATAGATTCCAAACTATCTGCCGTCCCATAGGTTTTTTCCCACAGCAAAGTACCCAAACTATCTACCTTCACTGCATAAGCAATTCTTTCTAAATTTCCAGAAGAGAAATCATCTGTATAACCCACCAATAAATACCCCTCATCGGAAGTAGCAATATGCCTTTTGGTAACATTTCTTCTGTCCTCCAATCCCGTTTTTTGCGTCCAAAGCACTTCGCCAAATAAACTCATTTTCATTAAAAAAGCATGGACAAAATCTTCTTGTCCATTTTCAACAAAGGTAGCAGATACGACCAATGCATTTTCATCTAAAATGCCTTGAACATTGCGATATTGAATCAATGGTTCACCATATACTATTGAGCGAGATTGGTTTCCCAATCCATCTAAAAACGAAAAAGTTATTTTGTTTTCCAAGTTAATAGAGCGTGTAATCCCTATCGCTACGGTTTGATTTCCTGTATGGTTTTCAATTGCCCAAAAAATATCTTCCTGTTCCTCAAAGTCGTAGTTTTTATTGAAGTAGAATTGTGCTGAAAGAGAAAAAGTAGAGACTAAAAACAGTATAAATGTTCGTAAAATGTTCATTTTTTCTTTTGAATTTAAAGAAAACAGCAGTAGGCTTCAAATTAAAGTTTACTGCTGTTTTACTAAATAGGTAAATATTGATTAGTGTGCAACGATAATTTTTTTAGTACGAGTGGAAATATTATCTTCCAAAGATAAAAAGTACGTTCCACTAGGTAGTTCTAAATCAATGGTTTGTTTTCCTTGATGAATTACCATAGACTTCAACAAAACTCCCCTAATATCATAAATCAACAAATCCGTATTGTTTTGTTCAATGTGAATCGTAAAACTATTCCCCATAGGGTTGGGATATAGCTGTAAACCTTCATCTTCTACCGTCTCTTTCTTCTGACTGTGACCTGTTCCCAACATAGGAATCCTATCATAAGGCGTTTCATTCAGCATTGCCAACAAAGCCTGTGCATTTACAGCTGCATAACTATAGGAACTGGCGATGTTCTCCACGCTTTGCACTTCAATAGGAGTTAATTCATGGTAGTTGCGATTGCTTGTTTTTACATTAATCAACAACTGATAAAAACCAATATACTCACTGTCATATACATTCCGAACTGCCATTTCATTCAGTTTGTTTTGGGCAAGGCTTGTTTCGTCTAGAGATAGATGGTACTTCATGGAAAGGTCTAAGGCATGGTCGCTCGACAAAGCGTTCACCAAAGTTATGGCATTGTTCTTCTCGCCTTTTTGTTCATATATGCTTAGAGCCGTAAAGGTCAATTGACTTTGTTCCAAGAGCGTATAGTTACTTCCCTCTATTAAACCCGCTACTTCAAAAGGTGTGTTATTATTCGTCCAAGTAAGAACTACAGGCTCTAAATCAGCTCCTTCACAATACTCAGTATAATTATCATTGTCACATCCCGCATTGACCTCCACAAACGCAGGAGTAGCACAAGGGTAGCCATCGTTTCCATAACCTCCTGTTCCCCAATAGATTAATTTATCATTGGGTTGAGACCATGGAATAGGGTCTAAATAACCCACTTTTATATCTGTTTCATTGGTAGGACAGTTGGCATAAAAAAGATTCCCCGCAGGATTGTTGCTCGGATTAGCTTCATAACATCCACTTCCTTGGTTGGCTAAACGGTCGAGAATTTGAAGGTTTCCTTCTTCTGGATTGACATACCAACCTCTGAATACTTTGGTATTGTATTCATTGCAGAGAATTTCTAAAAATAGATTGTCTTCTTCTGTTTGATTGCCAACATTTAATTGTTTTGCAATATTGGATATGCCAAAATTATTACTGTAAATACGTCCTCCTCCTATCGTGCTATTGTTACTGATGATTCCATAGACATTGAAGCTATTCCTATAAGTATTGAAATCTACCCAGTCCCAGTTTTCGGTATTAGAAGGATATTTTAGTTCAAAATCATT
>JBMYXW010000638.1:0-2749 GCA_049608825.1 Chitinophagales bacterium | reverse complement strand
TGTAATCTTACTGATTGTTAATTCATTCAAAATTTATCATTCAAAATTGGTTTCAATGCCTTCCTCACCACTTCTGGATAACATATATAATGTTTCACCACAGGATTTGCCAACATTTCGAGATTGAAGTAGTCGGAGGCAGCGGTGATGTTTTTGGTGCTGCCATCTTTGTACAAAATGTTGATTTGTGAGCCTTTGTGTGTGTAAGCACTGTTGCTTGTTTTGCCTGTGAAAACCAAATAAGCAGCATCTTTGGAGCTGATTTTGAATTTTTTGGCTGCAATGTGAATGTATTCCTCGACCTTTTGTGGGTTAATCATTTCTTTACCCAATTCAATCTTCAATAGTTTTCGCTGTAAAATCCCTTGACACAATTCACGCAAAACTACATCTTTTTTGTAGGATTGCCAGACTTTGATGCCCGCCAAAATATCGGTATCATCCAAAAGTGCAAACTGGTCTAATATGGCAGGGTTTTCTTTGAAGCCTTGAAGGGTGAAGTTGTTTTGAAGGAAAAAAAGTAGGGGAGGAGTGGCAAACAATTGATGCCCTTCTTGGATGAGTTGTTTGGCTCTTTGCAGGATTTTCATCAACATTAGCTCGGCTGACATAACGGTTTTGTGAAGATACACTTGCCAATACATCAATCGTCGAGCAATCAAAAATTTCTCAACAGAATAAATTCCTTTTTCCTCTACGACTAAGTGATTGTTTTTGACTGCCAACATTTTGATGATTCTATCAGAGCCTACAATTCCTTCTTGTACGCCTGTAAAAAAACTGTCTCGACTCAAATAATCCAATCTGTCCATGTCCAATTGACTTGATACCAATTCGTGTAAGAAGGATTTGGGGTAATCTCCTTTGAAGATTTGGATGGCTAAATCCAAACGTCCTCCAAATTCCTTATTCAATCGTTCCATAAACAAGAGTGATATCATTTCATGGGGAACATTGGTCACAATGCTGTGTTCTAAGGCGTGAGAAAAAGGACCATGACCAATATCGTGCAGCAAAATAGCTGTAATGGCAGCCTTTCCTTCCTCTTTACTAATTTTTACTTTCTTGGCTCTCAATCCTTCAATGGCTTGCTTCATTAGGTGTGTTGCCCCAAGCGCATGGTGGAAACGTGTATGCAAAGCTCCTGGATAGACCAAAGAGGTCATGCCCAATTGTTGAATGCGTCTGAGTCGTTGAAAATAGGGGTGTTCGATGAGGTTGAACACCATTTTGTGGGGAATATTGAGGAAGCCATAAACGGGGTCGTTGATAATTTTTTTCTTGTTCAAGGTTTCTTAATGTTGAATTTTGAATTGGAAATGTTCTTCATATACGTAGCTTACTAACAGTGTGAAGTATTGCTTTGTTTATCCATTCAAAATTGAACAAAAAAAAGTCCGCTGCCTTAATCAAGACAACGGACTTTCGTTTTATCTAAAAAATAGAAGTGAATAGTTATTACTTATCGCAATACCCACCACATTTCGTTACCAAATATACCAGTAGCATCAACGCTCTGACGAGCAATAGCTTCATCCAAATTAACTTTATTTACACCAAATTCAGTAACAGGATAAGCAAATCGACGAGGAACTCCTTGACCAGGAAAGACCGATCCAGGAACTTCTTGAATCGTTGCAGGATATTTTGTTCTTCTGTATTCAGTGAAAGCTTCTGCTCCATTACCAAAAAGTGCAATCCATTTTTGAGTAATAATAGCTTCTAATGCATTTGCATCATAAGCAGCACTAACCGCCTCCATAGAAGCCTCATCCATAGAAATACCCATTTTACTCATAGAAGCAGCAATACCGTCCATGTAAGCTTGTTTGTCGCTCATTGCCTCCGCTTTGATAAGCATCAATTCAGCATAGGTCATAATACATGAAGGAGCAGTAGGATCATCAATGAAAGCACTACCAACATAAGAAACAGCAGTAAATCTTTCAGGTTCGATAGAGCCATTAGGTTGTCCAATGTAGTTTCCTTCATCATTTGGTTCTGCTATTACAGCAAGACGAGGATCATTTAATGATACCAATAAGTCAATCATAGTTTTACTAACAGCATGATCCACACGATTATCAATATTTCGATTTTCGTAAATAGGGTTGGTCGTATCAACAGCTCCATCAGGATAAAACATATCTGCATCATCTGCATTACTATTCATTAAATCACCAGAACTTAACAATGTCATCAAAGCAGATTCAGCTGCAGCATCTTTATGTTTGTAACGATTCAAAATTCTTGCACGAAGTGTATTGGCAAATTTGCGCCATTTACTAATATCGCCACCATACAAAACGTCTCCTTGACCCAAAGCATCAGCACCTTCATCAAACAATCCTGCAGCAGTAGCTAATTTTTGCTCCAAATCTTTGTAAATAGATTCTTGTGTATCATATACAGGCTGGACATTATCACCCCCTTGCAAAGCTTGGAAGTAAGGAATGTCTCCCCACATGTCTGTGATGACACTGAAATAATATGCTTGCATTGTCATTGCTGCTGCTCGCATATTGGGTTCGTTAGGCTCTGTTTTATTGATAATAATTTGCAGGTCTTGTAGTGGGCCAGGAACGACAGTTTCATCTGAGAGTTTAGCACCTGCATACAAATAATTCCAATGAGAATCAAATGCTGCATCTCTATAAGAATACCAATCTTCATCGATGTATTGAATTTTTGCATATTGTTGAGACCATGCTCCCGCATAAGTCATATTGAAGTTGGATCCATGTATTCT
>JBMYXW010000637.1:0-2753 GCA_049608825.1 Chitinophagales bacterium | reverse complement strand
AACCTGTGAGTAAAAAGCCTGTCAAAGCCACTCGGTAAGTTGTTGTTGGATTGAGGGTTTTTCCGTTGATTTTCCAAATATCATCTGCTTCGATGTATTCTATTTTCTTCAATTGAAGGTAACCACCTGTTCCTGCATTTTCTCGCCCAACGACCAAAATTTCATGCAAAAGTTCACCCGACATATCCACTTCTACAATGCTGCCGCCAAATGGCAAAGTACGGATGATGTCAACTTGGGTAATTGGGCCTTCCAAAAAATCGTCTAAACGCACCGAGCCCGAATTCACAAAAGCAGCCGTAGATTTTGGGGCAGCTTTGAGCATGGCATTGGTAATCATCTCGCCCATATTGGTAGGGCCATTTCTCATGGTTTTCTCACGTCCATCCAAGGGTTCTTTGAGTGTTGTGATGATTTCATCGGGGTCAAACCCTGCTTCCTCCATACTTGTTTCTGCAATGTTGTTCCACTTGTTGACAACTTCGGCAACTTCCGCATCTTCTTTAATTTTGTCATTGATGGCGACCAACTCCGAATTGACCCTCACTTTTCCTGTTTTTTTATTGAAAACCACCCGATGTACATAGACGGTTTTGGCATTGGCATCCGCTTTGGCCACTTTTGAAGTACCGACTTCGTGGTACATATTGTCGTGGTCGTGTCCACCCATAATCAGGGGCAATGGTAGTTTTTTAGCCAATTCCAAATCGTCTTCTACATTGAGGTGCGTCAATCCTACAATGAAATCCGTTTCGGGTTTCATTTCGCCATAGGCTTGAGTGGCAGATTCAAATACTTCATCGTAATGTACATAATCTTTTTTGTTGTCGTCCAAACAAACCGATAAAATACCGATACTTACATTGGTGCCGTCTTCATCCGTGAGGTTTAATTGATAGGTTTTGGGAAGGTTTTGTCGTCCATTTTCTGTGATTTTCGCAAAAGGCTGTAAACTTCCTGCGCTGTCTTTCTGCAATACATTGGCGACCACCCATTCAAAGTTGGATTCATTGAGACGGGCTTGCAGTTCGTGTTCCTTGAGGTCAAATTCGTGGTTGCCAACTGTCACCAAATCTACTTTCATTGCGTTCATTACATCCACGATGTGCTTGCCTTTTATGCGTTCTCCTTCATACTTCATTGTGCCGATGAGCGAAGGATTCAAAAAATCTCCTGCCAAAATGGTGATTACATGTGGGTTTTCTTCCAGTAATTGTTTGCGAATTGTGGCAACTCTCGCTAATCCTCCTACTTTTCCTCCCTCTAATGGAGCAATTTCATAGACATCGTTCATTTGCAGAAAGATAACTTCAATCATCCCATCATCAATGTCCTCCATAATGGGTTCATCTATTGTTGGTGTTTTGACTGTTTTTTTGGAGGGATCACAGGCATTGAAGGTGAATAAAAAGGCTGTTAGAAGAAGTAAAAAGATGGATTTTTTCATTTTGAAAAGAGGTTTTGAATATTTTGGGGAATTTTGCTTAGTAAGGTAAGCAGATTTTTTGAGTCAAAAAAATAGTTTTTCATAGAAAGGTAATTCACAAACTTTGCTGCGAAGAACTATTTTGGAAGGTTTGGGGGGTGTCTAAATCACAATCCTGTAATAGAAGCTTCATTTTTGAAGGAAAAATAATTTTATAAAAAAACGAACATTCGCTAGTCTGTTTTTTGTTGAGGTAGTAACTTTGTGACCAAATTCTTAAATTTTATACAGAAGATGAAGATAATCGAATGTCCGAGAGACGCAATGCAAGGTTTACACACCTTTATACCAACCGAGCGAAAAGTTGAATACCTCAATGCTTTGCTCAAAGTGGGCTTTGACACCATTGACTTTGGGAGTTTTGTATCGCCAAAGGTAATTCCACAAATGAAGGACACTTGGAAAGTAGTGTCTAAATTGGATATGGAAGAAACCGATTCTAAGCTTTTGGCGATTGTAGCGAATGAACGTGGTGCAAGAGATGCCTCTGAGTATGAACAAATCACCTATTTGGGATTTCCTTTTTCCATTTCCGAAAAATTTCAACTGCGAAATACCAATGCCACACAGGAACAGGCATTTAATAAGGTCCAAGATATGTTTGAGCTTTCTCTTCAAAGGGATAAAACATTAGTGGTCTATTTGTCGATGGGTTTTGGCAATCCTTATGGTGAAATGTGGCATCCTTCTTTGGTCGATCATTGGGCGGATCGTTTTGCTGCAATGGGAATAGAAATTATTTCTGTAGCTGATACAGTGGGTTTGGCTTCTCCCGAACTGATTGGAAAAGTTTTTGGAGAGTTGACCTACAATTTTCCCGATGTAGAATTTGGCGCACATTTTCACACGGAATCTCATCTTTGGCGTGAAAAAATGGAAGCTGCTTATAGAAATGGTTGTGGACGTTTTGACAGTGCTATTAAGGGTTTGGGTGGCTGCCCGATGGCCCAAAACAAATTGGTTGGTAATATGCCTACCGAAAATGTGATAGAGTTTTTTGAAGAAGAAAGATCTGATTTTTTTATTGACAATGAGGCTTTTGCAGAAGCCAAACAAATGGCAATAAAAATGTTTATGGAAGAGTTTGTTTCTTAAATAAAAAACGGTCTGTTATTGAAGTACAACTCCAATAACAGACCGTTTTTTTATTTTTTACACTACTTACTGTCCAATAATCATTTTCTCATATAAGAAAACACCTTTTGTGGTTCTAAGTTGCAATAAGTAAACACCCCCGTGCAAATCTTCTGAGTCAAATACAATGGAT
>JBMYXW010000636.1:0-2754 GCA_049608825.1 Chitinophagales bacterium | reverse complement strand
TTATGGCAGTGTGGCAGAACTTCGATACGGCAAAATCAAAAATGCGGAGGCAAAAGTGATTGAATTGGAGGAAGAATTGCACAATTTGGGCGAAAGTAGAATTATCAAAGAAGAAGTTGATGCAGAAGATATTGCAAGTATTGTATCAAAATGGACGGGAATTCCCATCAATAAAATGATGGAAACCGAACGACAAAAATTACTTCGACTGGAAGATGAATTGGCAAAACAGGTGGTCGGACAACCTGAAGCTGTACAAGCCGTTTCGGATGCGATTCGCAGAAGTCGTGCAGGATTGCAGGATCCTCGCCGCCCGATTGGTTCTTTTGTATTCATCGGTACTACGGGCATTGGTAAGACAGAATTGGCAAAAGCTTTGGCGGATTTTTTGTTTGACAATGAAGATGCTATGACCCGAATCGATATGTCCGAATTTCAAGAAGCCAATACGGTATCTCGTTTGATTGGTGCGCCTCCAGGCTATGCAGGCTATGACGAAGGAGGTCAATTGACTGAAGCTGTTCGCAACAAACCTTATTCGGTCATTCTCTTGGATGAAATCGAAAAAGCTCATCCCGATGTCTTCAATCTTTTACTACAAGTATTAGACGATGGACGATTGAGCGACAGCAAAGGGCGAGTGGTTAACTTCAAAAATACCATCATCATTATGACCTCCAATATGGGTTCTCAATTGATTATGGAGCGTTTTGAAGGAACGGAAGAAGACAAATTGGCGGAAACTTATTCCAAAACCCGCAAGGAATTAATCGGCTTGATGGAAAAATCGCTTCGCCCTGAATTTTTGAATAGAATTGATGAAATCATCATGTTCAAGCCCTTGCGAAAACGTGACCTTTACAAAATCACCAAGATTCAGTTGCGTGAGTTGGATGCTCGCCTCGACAAACAGGAGCTAAAAATGGACATCACCAAAGATGCACTCTATTGGTTGGTCGATAATAGTTTTGACCTTCAATATGGCGCACGCCTCCTCAAACGACTTATTCAAAGAGAAATAGCCAATCCGATTTCCAAGAAAATTTTGGCAGGAGATGTTGGAAATGACCGCACCATCTATGTAGATGCTGTCGATAACCAATTGGTTTTTTATACCCGCAATGAAGAAGAAGTCGATATTTCAAGTTTGCTAGGTTAAAATCTTTTCCTATAACAGAACAATCTTCCCCTCGCAATTGTAGTAGTTAATCAACCTAATAAAAGTTGCCTCATTTTTAAGTGACAACTTTTATTAGGCTTTTGGTGTTGTATTGTTATGATGACCCCCAACGACATATTTTGTTAAAAAACCTAATTTTTTAAGAAAAAATCACCAAAAGTTTTGATTAACCATTATTTTTTCCCTTATTAGAGGGTTATTGTCATGTAAAAGCATTAACAGCATTATTATATTAACCAAATTGAATACATGCGAGCATTAAAAATTACGAGTTCGATTACCCGACGGGATGAGAAGTCAATGGAAAAATATCTAACTGAAATATCCAGATACGATGTTTTGACACCTGACGAAGAATATAAATTGTTTAGCAAAATTAGAAGTGGAGATGAAGACGCTCTTTTGAAAATAGTCAATCACAATCTTCGCTTTGTAGTTTCGGTCGCCAAACAATACCAACATCTGGGCTTGTGGTTGGGAGACCTAATCAATGAAGGCAACATTGGCTTGATAAAAGCTGCAGGTCGCTTTGATGAAACCAGAGGTTTCAAATTTATTTCGTATGCGGTATGGTGGATTCGACAATGCATCATTCAAGCTATCAACCAAAAAGCACGTAAAATTCGTCTGCCCCTAAATCAAAAGGCAGCGACCTCTAAGGTCATGAAACAAATTATCATTTTCATGCAAATAGAAGGTAGAGAACCTTCGACCGAAGAATTGGCAGAAGCAACAGGTTTTTCAGAAGCAGTTGTTAAAAAGAGCCTCAAAAACTACAAATTATGTCAATCCTTGGATGCACCTGTTGGTGACGAAAGTGATGCTTCTTTGGCTTCTTTATTGGAGGATGGCAATGTGCACCAACCTGACCACGATGTAGCAATAAAAGAATCTCAACAAATTGAAGTTCAACAGTTGTTGGGTAAATTATCTCCTCGTCAAGCTACGGTTGTCTCTATGTATTATGGCATTGGCAGAAAATATCCTGTGTCCTTAACCGACATTTCAGAGCATATTGGAGTGAGCCGAGAACGTGTTCGCCAAATCAAAGATAGAGGTTTGCAGAAATTGAGATTTCATGCCAAAGACTTTATTCCTACTTTTTCTATGAATTAGTTAGTGATTGGTAATTTGTAAAAAAAAAATGAGTTCTCCCGATTTTTCGAGAGAACTCATTTTTTTTTATGGTTTTGTAAAAATCTTACTCCCCTAAAATTTCCAACAATTCTACTTCAAAAATCAAAGTTTCATGTGGTCCAATATCTCCGCCTGCGCCACGTTCACCATAAGCCAAGTCAGAAGGAATATATAATTTCCATTTTGAGCCAGTAGGCATCAATTGAAGTGCTTCAACCCAACCTTTGATAACTCCGCCTACAGGAAACTCAGCAGGTTCACCACGATCTACAGAACTGTCAAATACTTTACCATCCATCAATGTACCGTGGTAATGCACTTTTACTTTGTCCTCAGCAGAGGGAATAGCGCCTGTACCTTCGGTCATCACTTCGTATTGTAGCCCACTATCGGTTACTTTGATTTCAGAGCGTTCCTTGTTTTTTGTCAAGAACTCC
>JBMYXW010000635.1:0-2766 GCA_049608825.1 Chitinophagales bacterium | reverse complement strand
AATGGTCTCTACTGTGCAACCGTTTGAAGATGGTGAATATTTTTTGGTGATAAGCTGCGTCAATTCCTATGCCATTGTCTGTAATGCTAAACAAAAAACTATTGGTTTGTTCTTGAACTGCTATTGAAACATGAGGCGTTTTGTTGGAAGAAAACTTCAAGGCATTGCTAACAAAATTTTGAAAGAGGCGAATCATTTCTGAATACTTTCCAGTAAGGATAGGCAATTTTTCGATTTTGATGGCTGCGTTTTTTCGTAAAATGGCGGGCTGTAAGTTCTGCAAAACCACCTCCAATAATTTGTTACAGTCGATAAGGCTAAGGGCTTCTTCGGTGCGATTGATGCGTGAATAAAGTAGCAAATCCCGAATGAGTTGATTCATTCGGTGTGCGCCATCTGACATAAAACGCACGTAACTCAGCCCTTCTTTGTCCAGACTTTTGCTGTACCTTTTGTCAAGCAATTGGGCAAAACTAATAATCATCCTCAATGGTTCTTGAAGGTCATGTGAAGCCGCATAAGCAAATTGTTCTAAGTCTCTATTGGAGCGTTTCAGATTGGCTTGTGCATAAGCTTGCATGAGTTTTGTGGCGGTCATAGAAGCGATAGCAGTGAGAATTTCTAAATCTTCGTTGGAGTAAAAGTGGGTGTCGGGATGTTCCGAATCAATGACCCCAATGACCTCGCCATTTGTATTGGTAATCGGAACGGCAATCTCAGAAAGTCGCATGGCATCATCAATAATATAACGACCATCTTTTCGAGTATCTCCAATGATTTCCGCTTTTCCAGTTTGAGCAACTGCGCCCACAATTCCCTCTCCAACAGAAATTAAGATAGGGTTTTTGATGTCTAATTTTACAGGATTTTTAGGACCATGGGCTGCTTTTTGAATCAAATGTGTTTGAGTATCGTTCAATAAATAAATCACACAATCAATATATCCCAACTTCGCCACTGCGTTCTTAGCGACCAACCATACTATTTCTTCCACCGTATTCTGCTGCAATAGTGAAGTCGCAAAATTTCCGATGATGTTGAGGTATCGTTCTTTTCGTAGTAATTTTTGGTAGGCCTTTTTGAGTTGTTCGTTTTCTGTCTTTAGGTCAGCATTGGGCAGTGTTGTAGAAACCATAGGATACATATACTACAGATTATTTTGGACTGAATAGGAAAGGAATATGACCAAGTTTAGGAGCAAAGATAGAGAGTATTCATATTCAATACAAAAACCATACCGTTTCTTCAAAATCTCAATTGCAAGTTCAATTTGAAGTAGAGCTTTCCGCCCTTTTCTTTATACACCTTTCCGAAGCGATGCCTTGTTGTAGAAGGAGTATCCAATTTTACATTTTCAAAAAGATAGTCTTTTAGGCTTTTGCTATCCACAATATGAAAGCCCACACAATCTCCCGTTTTTTTCATCACAATCGTCCCATTCGCCAAATACTCTCCATCCCATTTTTTACCTGCAAAAAAGCCAAGTAAAATATCAATCAACAGTCTTTTGATCTTTATTTCAAGTACTTCTTTTTCTCCATAATGAATCTCTTTGTTTAATAAGCCCACTTTGTGAATGTCTTCAACGATTTTTGTGAGTTTTGAAATCCTTTTTTTGTAAAAACTCAACAATAAATGCCCTACAATATGGGGCATCAAGCTGTCTGAAATTTTCAAATTATGCTCCATAACCTCTCTTTCTGCCCCCACATAAACCAAAGAACCGCCTAATTTTTCGATGTATTGAATCCTGTCTTTTAGTTTGGTTCTTGTGTTGATTTGGTTAATCGTGTCCATTTCAGAAGCATCAATACTTTTCACTTCAAAAATAAAATTGGTATTGCCCGAAGCGTTCAGTAAGGTCGGTTTGCTGCCCAAGTAGGATTTGATTCCGAAACCTTCGTTTTCTTTTTGCTGCAACCCATTTAAGTAGTCAAGCATCTGTTCTCCCACTGCCTGTACTGCATCAATCGCCACACTATTGCCCAATTGTTTGATGGCTTGTGTATTGCTTACTGGAAACTCAAAGTCGTCAGGAAAACCCTGCATTTTTTTACCTTGTTTGACACCCAGTTGCTTCACCTCTCCGTCCACCAAATAGGCATCCCAATTTCTTCTGTCGTGTATTTTTGAGCCACGCCCACCTACTCTAATGGTAAACCCAATCTCACGGCTGCAATTTCCTTCCCATACATCACTCATGGTTAATTTTAGAGGCTTAGGACTTGGAAACGAAAAGCCCTGCATAAAACCTTCGTCTCGAAAACCGATGATAAAAACCCTCGGTCTCAATTGAGGCAAACCATAATCAGATGCTTTCACCACTTTGTAGTAAAAAGAATAGCCCAACTCATTTTCTAAAATATCTCGAATGATTTGAAAGGTTTTTCCCTTATCGTGAGAAACCAAACCTCTTACATTTTCTAAGAAAAAAGCTTTTGGTTTCTTGGCTTCAATGATTTCTGCAATATTGAAAAACAGGTTTCCTCGCTCTGAATTGTGGTTGTCCTCAAATCCCCTCTTATAACCTGCTTGGCTAAAGGGTTGACAGGGAAAACCCGCACACAGCACATCAAAATCAGGAATATCTGCGGGGTTTACATTTCTTATATCGTCGTTGAATAGTCCATTTTGGAAAAGTTCAGGGGCTGTTTTTTTGAAGTGGTGTTGGTATGTTTTTCTGGCATAGACATCCATTTCAGAGGCAAAAACACACTTGCCACCCAAATTGTGCATGGCTATGTGAAAACCGCCTATTCCTGCAAA
>JBMYXW010000634.1:0-2775 GCA_049608825.1 Chitinophagales bacterium | reverse complement strand
GGAGGTATTTTATCAAATTCTTGATGGATTTCATCATTCGTTGGTATTCTACCGCAGGCGCAATTTGGTTTTGAAGATTCGTCAGTTTTGTTGTGGTGATTTGACAATCTGCATTTTCTCCGCTCAATTGAAGGGCAGTTCCAATCGTCGCATTCGCAATCACAAACTCGTGATTGTTTGTCAGTCGTTTTGCCTCCAAATAACGGTCAGAAATATCTTTGGCCGTGTTGATACATTCTTGCGTTTGAATTTTGCCATTGATTTCTTCCATCTTGTCGCCAATCGTTTGGTTAGATTGAAGGTGATAAGTCACGACCAAATTATCAATTTCGTCTCGAATATTATTGGCTTCCCAAAGTTCATT
Source organism: Chitinophagales bacterium (assembly GCA_049608825.1). Classification (GTDB taxonomy): domain Bacteria; phylum Bacteroidota; class Bacteroidia; order Chitinophagales; family UBA2359; genus JAUHXA01. The sequence continues at coordinate 2,411 of JBMYXW010000634.1, read as the reverse complement.
TTTGCGAATTGCATGCTCTGCTTCCACCATTTTATCACCAATATACGTCTCCCCTACCCCTTTCATCGCTTCCATGATTTGACCTTGCAAATTTGCATAGTTGCTTGGCTGATAACGGTCAATGTTTTCTTGCAGTTTTTGGAAATACTCGGTTGCCTTTTCGTAATTCTTGCCTGCAGCTTTTTGTTGAGCCAAAGCAAAATAAGAATCGTAAAGTCCACCTGCTAAGGAGTTGGCACAGGTGATTCGTTCATCTTTTCTACAAATACTTTCAGCAGTCTCAAAATGTTCAATGGCTTCCGAATAGCGTCGATTGCGGAGTTGCTGTTGTCCTTTTTCGATGGTGTGTTGGTACTCATCTTCTTGAATTTTGAAGTAAGCCACCTCCAATTCATTTCCACAATTAAGCTGTTGCTGACGACACAAATCCTGTGCTTCGGTTAGCAATTTTCGAGCCGCATTGAAGTTGTTTTGGTAACTCAGTTGAGTTGAATTATCCAAATAAGATTTGTACAAACTGCTGTATGCCTGCTCCAATTGCCCACTACAAGTAGCATTGTTCCGTGTCCAACTCCAATAAGTCCAATCCCCTTCCAAAGCATTTACTTGGTCCAAAGATTGACGGGCTTCAATAAGCGAACCTCGTTGGATTTGCTGACTTGCATCGTTGATCATTTTGCAGTAAACATGCGAAAGTGTTTGATGTGTACTGACTGTCAAAGGTACCCAATCGTTGTTGTTTTGTTGATAAAGAGCCGCTTGTTTGAGGAGATTTTGAGCCTCACCAAAGCGACTGTAATTGGCAGCCTGCATGACATCGTAGAGCATGGTTTCATAAAGTTGCGTTTTTTTCGCACTCACCTTTTCCATTGTTTGGCGTTTGCGACCTTCCAATTGTCCATAACAATCTCGCACATAAGCATATCTACAAAGGTCTTTGGCATCTTCGTATATCACCAAAGCTGCTTCGTATTCCGTTGGGTGATTCGACTGCCTACTTGCTGCATCCAAAAACCAATTGAAGGCTTTGTTGACCAAACGGTCATTGCCATCATAACGCAGTTTTTCCAACTCTTCAATGTCTTCCAAATAAGCTCCCATATCGTTTGCCGCAAAGTGAATATTTGCCATTTCGTTTCTTGCTCCAATGTGTTGTGGATTCAATCGAAGCGTGGCTTCAAAATATTTTTGGGCTTCGACAGGATAGCGCAATTTTTGAATGCCTGCATCGTAGTAAATAGTTGGCAAGCTGGCTTGCAAGTCATTGTATTGTGTCTGCAAAATATTTAACTGATATGTGAAATCTTCATCACTATTTTGGGGCAAATTCAATGCGCTGAAATTGTATCGCTCCAATGTTTTGATTTTGTAAGACAGGCTGTTGAGTTCATCTACTTGCTGACTCACTCGCTGCAAATCTGGCTCATTCAAATCCTGCAATTTATCGGAGTAAGCATTCAATTTCTTCATTTGCTGTTCGTATTCATCAATCAATTGAACCCGTTTTTGCATGGTATTGCCATTTTTTAGGCTGAACGTAATATTTTCCAGCTTCAATGGGCAGTTTTTAGAGCTGTTGAAGTCTGGGTAATCGTACCGCCAAACCGTCTCATTTTCAGACAATAATTCTTTGAAAATTTTGCTATCCGCCACTGTTCCGTCCCCGTTTATTCGCTGCAAACGTGCCATGACCTCAATACTTTCTCGAAACAAATCATTTAGGTCAAATCCTTTGTATTCGACCTTTGGGCTGATTCTTTCTACTTCAATCCTAAAATTGGAGTGATAACGACCCTTATTTTCGATACGTGCTGAAAGGTGTTTCAAATAAGTGAGGGTATAAGTTTCGTTTTTGAAGTGAATCGTTGTCATAGAAGATTCATCCAAACAAGCTCTTTTGTTTGGTCGTTCACCTCGACTTCCTCCGTCCACATCCGAACGACTTGAGGGGTTCGTTCCTCGTCGATTTTTGAGGGTCTTATTGTTTGTTTGCGCTAATAGCTGTAAATTGACCGCTAAAAAGCAAATTATCCAAGAGTAAAGGAGTATTTTTTTCATGTTGATGATTTTTATTTCTTAGATGCTTGGTGGATAAAAGGGTTTGAAAATGAATATCTTTGAACTTTCGTAAACAAATATAACGATTTACAAACTTAATTCAAAAGCCTGATATTCAATTACTCTTTTATCTTTCAGTTGGGATTAATCACCCAAATTGTAATCATTTAATTCCTAAAAACCATCATTAAATATGCAGAGAATCATTTTCGGTTTGTGTCCAATTTTGTTTTTAACCTTCTTTTTTTTGGCAGCCTTTTTCTTTGCTGACTTCTTTTTCGTGGCTTTCTTCTTTTTAGATGCCTTTGGTTTTGGCTCGGAGCTCATTTTATTCTTCTGCGCTATCACTTGAG
>JBMYXW010000633.1:0-2780 GCA_049608825.1 Chitinophagales bacterium | reverse complement strand
GTTGTGGTGGACATAACAAAGAAAATGCAAAAAATCCTTCTTGTCTTTCACCAAAGTACGTCTAAATTTGGCTTTGAAAAGACCACCAAAACGATTTTCTTCTTGTTTGTTAATCGCATTTGTATAGCTTTTGAACAAACTGGCAAATTGACTTTCATAAAATGTACTGGCTGGCACATCACCCGATAGAAAAGCCAATCCCCGTTTTGTTCCACCTTGTTCAATTTTGCTTTTCAGTTTATCTGTTATGGGTTTGGCTTTAGATAAAAAATGGAAATGGTTGGGCATCAAACAGTAGGCATGTACTTCGACTTTGTCACCAAGATAGTGCTTGAATTTTTGAAGAAAAAAAGCGTAGTTTCGGGGTTCTTTGAAGATGATTTCCCTGTTGTTGCCTCGATTGAAAATGTGGTAAAATTCTCCTGCTATCATGGAATAAAGCTGTAATAGTAATGGTTAAAAAGTGTGATGCCCAAACTACAAAAGTCTTCGAGACTTTTGTAGTTTCAATGAAATAGAATATTTTGGGCAAGCCGCAAATCGTTGTTGTTGCGGTTTGTTAGGTGTATTCTTGTTGTGATTAGGAGTATCAGGTGTTTTGGGCGAGCCGCAAACCGTTGTTGTTGTTACGGTTTGTAGGTGTATTGTTGTTCCAAGACCCGCCACGACGCACACGAGAGGCTGCTGCTTTAGGCATATTGTCCCTTTTTCGTACTAAACTACAAAAGTCTTGGAGACTTTTGTAGTTTTTTGGAAATATTATTTTTTTTATACTATGATAATTGAAAAAAAATTGAGCTGCCAACATACATCCCTTCAATAATGTGATGCTAAACTACAAAAGTCTTGAAGACTTTTGTAGTTTTCGAATGTCCTATTTTCAAAAAAAAGTGTCAGAGCGCACAGGGTTAGGGAGTTTTGGCACAGCGAAACCCGTCGCTGTTTCGATAATTAGGAAGATTCCTGCTACGAACTGCCCGAACGGCAGTTGAGCGGTTTGTAGTCCCAAGAACCGCCACGAAGCACACGACGGCTGCCAGTAGTTGGTTCTCTTGGATTCGAGCTTGAGCTGTTCGAATAATAATTTTCATCATACCAATCAGCGCACCATTCCCAAACATTTCCACTCATATCATACAAACCCAATTCATTTGATTTTTTGCCGCCAACAGGGTGTGTTTTCTCGCTTGAATTAGAATCATACCAGGCTACTTCACCAATAGAATTACTTCCTGCATAAGTATAGTTTCGGCTTTTCGTTCCACCTCTTGCTGCAAATTCCCATTCGGCTTCGGTCGGCAGTCGAAAGCGTTTGTCTGTTTTCTTTACCAACCAATCACAAAAAGCTTTTGCATTTAACCAACTTACACCTGTAATCGGATAACTCGTATTGCTCTCTGACATTCCACGTTTCTTATAGTAATCATCCGTACCAGTATGAATATGATATTTACTTCCTTTTTCCAACCACTCTGGATATTGCGATTTTGTTTCATTTACAAAAGCCAAATACTGCCCAATTGTCACTTCATATTTGCTCAACTGAAAGCTGTTAAGAGTTACAGGGTGAATTGGTTTTTTGTCATCCTCTCCCTCATTACTTCCCATTTGGAAAGTGCCACCTTGAACTGTCACCATGTTGTCGAGGAGTTTTTGGGTTTCGGAGTGTAACCTCCTCCCAACCTCCTCCCAACCTCCTCCGAGGGAGGAGGAGTTTTTTGTTTGGCGGTTTCTCCTTGCTTTAGTTTCCAATCTATTCCTCCTATTCGGTCTTTTACATGTTGTGTGTTTTTGTAGTTGGCAGCTTGTTGATAGTAGCTTTTGGCATCCTTCCATTGTTGTTGATTGTATTTGCCATCTGCCAATTTAACCAAGCGGTTGTATTCTTGATTTTTGCGGTCTTGCTCTTTTTGATATTGTGCTGTACTATCCAACCCACCCCCTGCCCCTCCCAAGAGGGGAATTTCTGTATTGGAGGTATCTGGATTCTTTTGTTCTGAGGGAATAGTAGAACCTCCCATGTTTGACATTCCCCACATCAATACAAACAACAGCAATAATCCTCCCAAAATCATTGCCCCATAGCGCACTTTGGGGCTTTTTTTGAGGGCAGCGATTTGTGCCTCTCTATGTTTTTCTTTGGCGTTTTTGATGTTGTGTTCGAGGCTCTTTTTGTCGGGTTGGTCGCCTGTTTTGTAGTATTGTAGGCTCTCTTCAAAAGCTGAAATAGCAGCAGCCCAATTTTGGTGTAAGAGGGCTTTGTCGGCTTCGAGTAGGGATTGTTTGAAGTTGGTGAGGCGTTTTTGTTCTGATTCTCGTTTTTGTTGGGCCAGTTTTTCCCGTTCCTTTTACAGTTCGAGTTGGCGGAGACGTTCTTCTTCCTCCTGTTTTTTGCGGAGGCGTTCGGCAGCGATTTGTTGTTTTTTTTGGGTTTCTTCGGTTTTGCGTTGCAGTTTTGCCAATCGCTCTTGTTCTTTGGCGGCATCGATTTTTCGTTGGCGTTCGGCTTCGGCTTCTCGCTTTTTTTGAAGTTTTTCGGCTGCGGCTGCCTTTTGTTTGGCTTTTACTTCTAATACACTTTGGTTCAAGCCTTCCACTATATTTGTATAGGCTTTAGAATCACTTTCCCACTCACTAACTTCGCAGTTCCTTCAAATATTCCCCATCTAAGCGCGCATAAGCGATGAATACTTTGACTGGATTAGATTTGCTCGCCATAATGGGTGTAAATATAACAAGATTTTGTTTGGCATAGAAAGGTTTTTTGAACATGAACAGCT
>JBMYXW010000632.1:0-2784 GCA_049608825.1 Chitinophagales bacterium | reverse complement strand
GTCTCCTCCTCCAAAACACGTTTTCAAAACGCCTCCTATTATAGACAAAGACGTTCCAATGCAACGTCTCTACACGATTACACTCCCCCAATATTCGGATTGTCCACCATTCTTTTCATCGTATCAAAAAACGCCTGATAAAACGATTCATCTTTGGCATACAGTTTATACAATTCCAGCTCCTTGCGCCTTTGGGCGGACATCACATCGTCCAAAATCTTCTTGAACGCCAATTCACGGTTTTGGGTGTCCTTGTTGTCGGCTACTTTGGATTGGTAGTCGGGATGCGCTTTGATGTGTCGGCTCAAGGAGACAAATTTGATGCGTTGGTCTTCGGGGGTAGTCTCCCAACTGTGAAACCATCTTTCGTTGAAGGCTTCGATGATGGCATCCAATACATCTACTTCATCTTCGCTTCCGTGTACGCCTCTTGGATTGGGATTTTGGGGGTCTAATTCGGATGCTGCATCGTCCAATTCAATATTGTGGTTCAATCGGGTGCGCTCCAAACCATAGGTGGATAAATCCACTGATTCCAATAGTTCGTCAATGATTTCGTCTTCCCTTGTTCGGACAATCAACTTGGGAATCAAGAACTTCAAGAACCAAAACAGTTTTTCCCAAGCCACGATTTCATAAGGCATGATGGCAGCCATTTGTCCATAGATTTTGACAAACTGCTTGGCTTTGATTTTGAAGTCTGCCTTGTCTTCGTCTTCCAAGTCCAATTCTACATTGAAGCGATTGGCGGCTGTGTCAATGATGGGACTCAATTCTTGGGCATCTACTCCATTGAAGTATTTTTCGACAAATTCCTCTACCTCTGCCCATTCATACACGCCTACATCGTCCATATTGCCTTTCAGTTCGTGGAGAATGTTTACATCCGTTGCGCCACTCAATGAGGTGGCAGTGTAAAATGGGTCGAAGGAAGTTTGGATTTCATCAACGGTATTGAAGAAGTCCAAGATGAACAAATCTTCCGTTTTTTTGCCGAGTTTGTTGGCGGAACGATTGAGGCGAGAAAGGGCTTGGACGGCTAAGACTCCTTGCAGTTTTTTGTCCACATACATGGCAGACAATTTGGGTTGGTCAAAGCCTGTTAGGTATTTGTTGGCGACTACCAAAAGGCGGTATTCGTCTGAGTCGAATTTGTCTTTGGTGTCTTTGTCCGCAAATCCGTTCAGACCTGCTTCGGTGTATTCTATGCCGTCCACCGTTTTTTTGCCCGAAAAAGCAATGGCGATTTTGAAGGGATTGCCTTTTTCCTTCAGTATCGTGTTGAGGGCTGCATGGTAGCGGATGGCGGACTCGATGTTTTGGGTCAAAACCATGCCTTTTGCCTTGCCTTTTAGTTTTTTGGTGCGGAACACTTTGCCGATAAAATGCTCCAAAATGATGTCGGCTTTGGTGGCTATGGTGCGTTTGTCTTGTTCTACGTAGGCTCGGAGTTTCTTTTGGGCTTTTCGGGTGTCGAATAGCGGATTTTCTTCAATGGATTTCTTTATCTCGTAGTAGCTTTTGAAGGTGGTGTAGTTCGCCAATACGTCCAAAATAAAGCCTTCTTCGATGGCTTGTTTCATAGAATAGAGGTGAAAAGGCTCGAAAGAACCATCTATTTGTTTTGTGCCAAATTTCTCCAAAGTGGCGTTTTTGGGCGTGGCGGTGAAAGCCATGTAGGAGGCGTTGCCCTTCATTTTTCGGGCTTTCATTGCCTTCAATATCTTGTCTTGTCCATCGTTTGCATCATCGTCACTCATGCCCATTGCTTGATTCATTTTATCGGAGGTCGAACCGCCTTGCGAACTGTGGGCTTCGTCAATGACGACTGCAAATCGCTTGTGGCTCAAATCGGCAATCCCATCAATGATGAAGGGAAACTTCTGTATGGTGGTGATGATGATTTTTTTGCCTTGTTCTAAGCTGTTTCGGAGGTCTCTGGACGAATAAGCGGGGGCGATGATGTTTTTGACCTGCGAAAATTCCTTGATGTTGTCTCTCAACTGTCTGTCTAATAATCGCCTGTCGGTCACGACTATGACCGAATCAAACAAAGGGTGCTGCAATCCTTTTGACCCTTGAATGTCGTCACTTTGGGGATAGGTTTCTATGAGTTGGTAGGCAAGCCATGTAATCGAATTGGACTTGCCCGAACCTGCCGAATGTTGCACCAAATAGGTTTGTCCAAGTCCTTTTTCTGCGGTGTCCTGCAATATTTTTCGGACGACATCTATTTGGTGATAACGGGGAAAAAATAGGGTGCGCTTGCTCAATGCGTCTTTGGGTTTGCCATCGAAGCGCATGAAGTGTTGGAGGATGTTTGCCAAGCTTTCACGGGTCAGCACTTCGTTCCAAAGGTAGGCTGTTTTGTGTCCGAATGGATTGGTGGGATTGCCTTTACCGTGGTTGTTGCCTTTGTTGAAGGGCAGAAAAAAGGTGTTTTTGCCTGTGAGTTTGGTGGTCATATAGACTTCATCGGTATCTACTGCAAAGTGTACCATTGCTCTGCCAAATTGCAGCAAGGGCTGTCTGGGGTCTCTGTCGGTTTTGTATTGTTTGATGCCGTGAACTTTGGCGGTTTGTCCTGTCCACGGGTTTTTGAGTTCGAGGGTGACTATGGCTAAACCATTCACAAACACCACCATGTCTATTTCTTCTCTCGGATTGTCCACATTGTAGCGGACTTGTCGGGTGACGCTGAATTCGTTTTTCTCGAAATTGTCTTTGACCGCCTGACTGCTGCTTGCCATGGGCAATTGATACAATAGCGTGAAATGGGCATCT
>JBMYXW010000631.1:0-2784 GCA_049608825.1 Chitinophagales bacterium | reverse complement strand
AGCAGTCGAGTCTAGAGCTATTTCTTTAGCTTCTAAGATCCAGCCACTGCTTGGATCTGCACATGATGACATGGAAGCATTAGTTAAAAGTATTTTTTCATCTAAGACCCCAGTTAAATAATCAAAAATACAGTTCCCGCTCCACAGGATTGGTAAAAAAAATACATTATAACAATGCTAATAAATTTCATAGAAATTATGAAAGCGGTTATTCTACAAATTTCATACGAGCTTCAAAAATTGCCAGTCCAACTGTTGTTTCCATTACAAAGATAAAAAATAACGCTTACCAAAATTTAAATGATTTTCCTGGTTTTACTAAAGGTAAAGCAAATGATAAAACCTGGGAAGACCAAAACACTGAAGTGTCTTCGGGTTCAGGCGTAATTGTATCAAGCGATGGGTATATTGTCACCAATTACCATGTCATTGAAGGAAGCGATGAAATACAAGTGAATCTTTATAATAAAGAAAGATACATTGCCGAATTGGTGGGTATGGATACCAGCACAGATATTGCTTTGATTAAAATAAAGGCAAATAATTTACCTGCCATTAAATATGGTGATTCAGATAGAGTGGAAGTTGGAGAATGGGTATTGGCAGTTGGAAACCCCTTCAATCTTACTTCAACAGTGACAGCAGGAATTGTGAGCGCAAAGGCACGAAATATTGACATATTGGAGGCAGATTATGCCATTGAGTCTTTTATACAAACTGATGCCGTTATCAATTCAGGTAATAGTGGAGGGGCATTGGTAAATACACAAGGGCAATTGATTGCATTGAATACGGCTATTGCAACACCTTATACATCTGGAACTTATGCGGGTTATTCCTTTGCGATTCCCGTCAATATTGTGCGTAAGGTTGTGGATGATTTGAAAAAGCATGGAACGGTACAAAGAGCTTATTTAGGCGTGACTATCAAAAATATTGACAGCGAATTGGCAAAAAACATGAAACTGAAAAATATGGAGGGAGTCTATGTAGAGCAAGTCATCAGAAGCAGTGCTGCAGCAGATGCTGGATTGCGAAAAGGGGACATTATCATTGAAGTACATGGACGAAAAATCAATTCTTCCCCTGAATTGGACGAGCGTTTGGCACGCTATCGCCCAGGAGATCCAATTTCGATTACCTACCTCCGAAATGGCATAGAGCAGTATGTTCAAGTGATGCTAAAGAGCATCAACCACAAAACAGGAATTGTCAAAAATACCAATTCAAGAACCAAAATCAAAGATAGTTTTGGGGCAGAGTTTGAGCATTTAGCCGTTGCAGAACTTAGACGCTTGGGATTGAAAAATGGTATTCGAGTGACTCGACTCGTAGATGGTTTGTTGAAAAACAATACCGAAATGATGCCCGATTTTATTATTCTAAAATTTAATGGGGATGATATCTATGATGATAAACAAATGCACGAAGCCTACCTAAAATTGAAGAAAGGAGACCGAATACAAATCGAAGGACTCTATTCGGGAAGCAAGCGAAAAACCATTTATGCCTTTAGTATTAGGTGATTTGGACTTTGGACGGAAGAAGTGAGTAGCGAGAGACAAGATCTACGTGTTGAATAATTAATGTCCGACTTCTCGCCTCTCTGCTCTCTTGTCCAAAGTCTAAATCACTGAAGTTCCACTTCCTGCTGCCCCTTTCTGTCTTCCCACTGAAAGTCTTTTATTTTTTATAATATTGCCATTTTTTGATTCCATTTACATTATACTTTTTTATGAAACAATTGAGTGTTAGTGATTTAATAGTAGCTTGTGCAAAAGTTCCCTCTTTCAGTACTTTTGAAGAAAGAATACATCCTTTAATTTACGAACTTTGTAGTGAAATCCCAAATGTAGAAATCACCGAAGTTCCCGCCAATAATATAGTCATTTATGTGCCAGGAAACCGACAAGCTCCTCCCATTGCAATTACCGCCCACATCGACAAAATCAATCATTTTACGAAAGGGCACACTGAGCCATTGCCTGCAAATGTAAAAGACGGAAGAATAGAAGGAATGATGGACGATGCCGCAGGTGTCGGAATGTGCCTTGCCATGGTGCGAAAAAGTCAAGAACACAACTTTCCGCCCTTGTATATTCTACTCTCCGAAGTAGAAGAAGGAACAGACATTATCGAACGCAGAGATTGGTTGAAAAATGGAGGAGAAGGTATTTACTCAGGAATTGGAGCTTCAAGGATTTCGACACATCTAATGAAAAACAATACCATTCCTGCTGCAATTATTACCCTTGATACCACCCCAAAATTCAAAGGAGAACCAGGGATTTCTCTCTATAATAAGTTTTGGCACATGGAAAGAACCTACATTCCTACTCAAAAATTAGTAAAGAGAACACAACGCATTGAAGATTATTTCACGGGAATCAATTCCGAAATTTTGGTCAGCAATGCCAACAATGACTACCGAGAGTACGGCAAAATGTTCAATTTGGTACAACAGACCAATACGCCAAGTATTGCCATCGAACCTGCTATCTATCCTTACCACAAAGCTGACGAAGGTGTATTTGTCCAAGATGTTGAAAAAATCGTGGAAATGCTTACGCAGTTTTTAGAAGAGTTTGATTTTGAAGCGTTTTTTACCTCGTAAATCCCTCTTTTTCGGAGTGGACTTAGGATTACATGAAGTTTGATTTTTGACTTGTGATTTTGACTTAAAAAAGCTTCAAACCTCAAAAATCATGTAATCGTACCTCGTAAATCCTTCTTTTTGGAGTGGATTTAGGATTACATGAAGTTTGATTTTTGACTTGTGATTTT
>JBMYXW010000630.1:0-2791 GCA_049608825.1 Chitinophagales bacterium | reverse complement strand
TTGAAGGACATTTTGAAGCCACCAAAGAATGTCTTTATCCTCTCCTTTATTGTTTTTAAAAGTCCATTTTCTCCATTCCAAATCCTTAGAACCCAGCATAAACTGAAATTCGGTTTTTTTATCCACCGTCAAGAAAAATATCGGAATGGGATTGTGGTAATCCGCAGGCGGTTTGTCGCCATTGTAGTAAGGGGCATAATGTGGATTCATTACATCGGGAACTACTTTTGGGGCATCCGTTGGATAGGCATCAAAAAATTGAACTTTGCCCTGATTTTCTTGACCTTTTCCTTTTTTATCTTTCAAAGCCACATCATATTGCTTTGTTTTGTTTCTTCCTTTGTGGTCTTTCATAATGTTTCCTTCCTCATCAAATAGGGCTTTTGTCGCTTTTGAGGGACAGCCAAATATTCTACAAAATGCTTCATTTTGATAAGCTCTAAATTCTGCATTGGTTAAAAGCTGTTCTTTTTCATTGTTGGGTACATCTGTTTCATTAGCAAAAGCATTGGTAATTATCCAACTTCTCACCACTCCTTTGATGCCACTCGCAGGGAGATAGGGAAAGCCATAAATTTGGTGTAGGGTGATGTCCGTTTCATAGACCGAAGCACCGCCCAAACCCGTAATCAATCGTCCTGAAGTCGTCTGATTGAATACTTTACAATTCTCTTCACCTAAGAGCAGTTCCACATTCTTTTTGGCACGTTCGGTCAATTCTTGGAAGTTGGTACTGCCATAGTTGGGAATGATTTGATATTCTACTTGACCTCTATGGGTTTTGTAGAATTCAAAATTGGATTTGGAGTAATCCCTTTCATTCTCTACAAACCGAGCAAAACGGTTGAGCTTCAATGCAAAATTCTCTACTTGATAAGATTGAATATTCAAGTCACTCGTATCTTTCGGGCAGAAAGCTTTTTTCACATCAAAGCTGTCTTTTCTATATTGAGCATTCAGAGCCGCCTGTTTTTTGGCTTCCTCCTTTTGAATACGCTCTCTTTCTACCCGTTCAGCTTCTCTTTTTTGTCGTTCCTCTTTGCGTTTTTCGGCTTCCGTATCTTTGGGCAGTTCCTTTCCCTCCACAAAAACCTTGACAACCGTTCCTCCGTCCAATTCATACTCACACTCTTTGTTGTTGAAGCGAGTACGAGGAGCGAGTTGGTATTCTTTGGGAATTGAAAGCAGTTTTTTTCCCACTTTGATTTTCCCCGCCAATTTATTAGAAACCTTTAGTGTACCTTTTTCTCTACTCATGGTTTAATCTTCTTTTGTGATGAGACCTTCTGCAAAACGACGCATCCAATTCAGTAATGCCAAGACTTCGATTGTTGTTGCTCGGTATTCTGGACTTTTTATTTCTACTAGGTTTGCCATCATTGTTTCTTCCTTATCAAAGTCCACCAAATCCCAATAGTTTTTTAACCAATCTTCAATTTGACTGTAAATTAAGCCCCATGCTTTCGACCGATTGGGAATACCACTTTGACTGCCTTTCGCAAAAGCAAAAGACATGGCTGCCCCCAAACCATTGGTTTTGATATACATCGGCATTTTTTTAACATACGCTTTGTATTCGCTGTTCTTTGAAAGTTCAGAACCTTTCACAGCATATTTATAAGCTTCCGCTGCTCTGCCTTGTTCTAAAGTTGTTCTATTTGACATAATTTATATGTTTTTTTGGGCTTAAAAAAATGATTTTCCTGTCCTCACCAATCCTTTTCCAATCGTTGCACTTCCTCCAATCTGTACTACCTCATTCAGATTCTTATTGAAGAACTTCAATACTTCATTGGCATCAAAATCACTCCCTGCTCTAAATTCTCCATGTGCCAAGACCAAAGTGTATAGCACACTTTCGGAGGGCAAATATTCCTCTGTAAACAAAGCTCCTGGTTCTACCGTTCCCGTTTCGTTGCTGATTTTGGTTCGGGTAATTACTTCGGTAGAAAGGTTCACAAAATCCTTGAAGTCGTCATCGGGCAAAACAATGATGTCTTTTTTGACTTTTTCACTCCAATAACTTCCGTTGTCATTGAAGAGGTGTTTGGCGAGCCACTCCCCCAATTTTTTCACTTTGTCATTTTTGTCATCTTCCTCCACCTCGAAGGTATATTCTTCCAGGACTACTTTTTGTTTTGATGGTGAAATTACTATGCTATTGCCTTTTGCCACAGTACTTTCTGATGGCATTGAAGGAAGTGCGTCTATTTCTGCCAATTTCATATCTGTCTCAAACTGCTTCAATACTTTTTCGCAGGTTATCCAAGCGAATACGCCTTTCAAGGATTTGACGGGAAAAAGCAGTAAACGGGCATCGGTGAAGCCGATTGCACCTGCAAAGTCGGTATTGCCCTTTACCGTTTTGCCATCTTTTTCTGTATCAAAAAGATTCTCCATTTCGGTTTTCGAAAAGCCTTTCAATGCGCCACTGTCATGCCCAAAAACTCTGTTTAAATCCGTCAATTTTTTCCTTACTTCGGATTTTTTTGACGCATCTTTTCTAAAAGGCTTCAATACTTCTTGCTCTACGGCTTCTCTCAAAGCACCTTTGAGCGACGAGCCTTCAATTTTTGGGAAGTCGGTGTGACGTTCTCTTTGAATGGGTAAATCTACTATTCCTAAGTCTGAACCACTACCCGCATGTAAGGGGGTTTCGCAGATTAGGAATAGGGGTTTTGCTATTTGGTACATATGTTTTTTTTGTTTAAAAATTAAATATTAATTGATTGTATATCAATGTTTGATTCCTGCATGAATCTCATATAATTAATATCTGCTTTTGTAAGAT
>JBMYXW010000629.1:0-2797 GCA_049608825.1 Chitinophagales bacterium | reverse complement strand
AAATGGATTCAAACAATTTTTGCGCCCCTTCAATGTTGCCCAACCCCATGACCGCCACCCCCAATTTATTTTTGAAGTCGAGGTTCAAGGGAATGATGTCCAAAGATTTGCCAAAGTAATCGGCTGCCTTTTCATACTCTTTTTTTTGCAAAAAAGCTTCTCCGATACGGTAAGCTGTCCATCCATCTTTGATTTTGGAAAGCTTCAATGTTTTTGCAGCTTCAATGACTGCTACAAAATCTTCTTGAAGGTAAGATAAATGCACTTTGACATCCAGTAGCTTCAATGGGTTTCGCTCTTTGCTTTGCTGCAAATAATGGGCAGCCGAATCGAGCATGGCGGTTTGTGGAGAATAACTTTCGTAGAAATGTAGGTAGGCTTTTGCCCTTGTCAATGCATCAACTGCGCCATCCGTTGCAGGCTGCAAACCAATGAAATTTTCAATTTTGTTCTTTTCGGATTCGGGAATGGGTTTGCGGATGTAGTGGTCGTGAATCGTGACATGTGGAATGTCGATGCTGCCTGACATTGGCATGTGACAGCCCGAACAATCGTTGTTGTTTTGGGCGATTCGCTCGGTTTTGGGAAGAGAACAGTTTGTTATGGTCGCTTCGCTTGAAGGGCTATCGGGCTTATCTATGTCTATATTTGCAGTTGTTTTTATCGTTTTGTGACAATTGATACAGGCATCGTTGAAGGTTTGGCGGAGAGTATGTTTGACACTGACATGTGGATTGTGGCAAGTGAGGCAGGTCATGTCGCTGTTTTTGAAGCAAGGACTTTTTTCCATTCTATGGGCATGAGAAGCCATGATGAATTTCGTTTCGTTGCCATCGTATTCGGGCAGAAACACATCCATGACTTCGTGGACAAACATCGAAGGTTTGAAGTCGTCAAAGTTTTTACCATCCTTCAATACCGCAATTCCTTGCAGATGGCAGCGTTTGCAGAGATTCAACTGCATGGGACGAGGCAATCGTTTGGGATTGACAATCGTGTAGTCCACATATTTTGAAGTGTCGATTATATTATTCGCCAGTTTCTCTTTGACATGCAGTTCCCCTGCCCCATGACAACGCTCGCAATTGATACCATTCGGAACTTTGAGGTATTTGTTTTCAGAACCTTCTACAAAATTGGGGAGCGCATTGTGGCAGGTCATACATTCCAATCCAATCATGCGGTTGAAGCGAGAACTGAATCCGCCTTCAAATCCTGGTGCCAAATCCCACTTTCCTTTTTGGGTGTAAAAGGTGATGGGTGCTTGGTATAAATATCCATTGTCGTCAAAAATATGAGAATTGGTGTGTTGTCCCGAACCTACGATGTACTTGACATATTGATTGCGCTGATAAACGGTGTCTTTGGTCGCAACATCGAGTCGAAACTCCTTGATGTAGAGTGAATCCTGTTGCCAAAAAGGTTTGTAGTAAAAGTTGTTGAGGCTGTCATAAAGTACCACATGGTTGCCAAATGTTGCGGCACTTTTTTGGGGCGTGGCGTGGTTAAACGATTGTCCCATGCCTGTTTGCATGAAGGTTTCATAGATTTCTTGGTGACAACTTTGACAGGCTTGCATACCCACGTATTCGACCGTATCGTGTAGGTTGAGATAGGGCAAATCGGAGGTGAATTGCTCGGTGGTTTTGTCTTGATTTGAAGGTGATTGACAAAGCACAAACAAGAGCAAGCAGGAAAAAAGTAGGCTTACAATCAGCGTATTGCGTTTCATATTCTATCTTCTTCTGAGGTGAGGTATCGGATACTTTCAAAGTATCCGATACCTATATGTCTATTAAGCCTTTACATTCAGCAGTTTCTGCAATGCGGTCATATACTCTCCAAAAGCAATTCTTCCATGTTGAGTGGCTTTGTAGGACGTATTGGGGCGTTTACCGATGAATTTTTTCTGCACCACGATGAATTGCTTCTTTTCGAGTGAGACGGTATGACTCGCCAAATTGCCGTCCGTTACGCCCAAACGTTCTTTTAAGGTATTGAAATCCATCCATTCATGCACCAATAACAGCGACATGATGGCGATTCGTATTCGGCTGTCAAAAGCCTTGTCCATTTGACTGATAATGTCTTTCATATACAAAGGTAAATTTAAAAACAGAATGCTTTGTGTTGTGAAGTTACGAAAAAATACAGAAATGGTTATATTGTTTAATTGCTGTATTGCTGAATGGTTAGGAAAAAAATAACCGCATTAGGTTTACTCATTTGGCTTAAATCTCGCTAAGAACAGCAAAGGTTACGCAGAGGGCGCTGTGGTTATACTTTGCGTTCTTTGCGAGTACTTTGTGGATTTTGCGAGAGATGAGTAGATTATTTTTTTGCAAATCTCCTTATTAGCAGTACAACAATATAGCAATACAACAGTAAAACTATTTTCACTCAAACGTAAAACTATCCTTCATCTCATCAAAAATAGGCTGTATGGCTTCAATGGCAGATACTTCTTCTTTGAAGGTCAAAATGTAGGTTTCGGATGCATGGTGGAAAAGGTAGGTACTGGCTTTGATTTGGTTCATGTACGCACTTTCTTTGAGGTAGGTATAGGTAAAAACTTTGGCTATCTCTCCTCCTATTTTCGCATCTTCGATTCCCTCCACTTTCATTTCATCATAGCTTCGCTCCAATCCCTCTATGTATTTCTTTGCTGCTTCTCCCAAATCCATCGGCTTTGATTCCATTTTTTTGCTTTCCTCACTGTATGCTGTTCGTACCTGTCGAACATTCAACTCTATGGTTGCAGGATATTCAATTTTTCCCTCTTTTGCAGGTTCTTTCA
>JBMYXW010000628.1:0-2797 GCA_049608825.1 Chitinophagales bacterium | reverse complement strand
CTATATTTTTGCAGCCTTGATGGTTTTGGGAGCTCACTTCGTGGTGATTGTGGTGAAGTCCTATGGAGGTTTTGCGAATGTAATGCCAGAAATGTGGGTGGCATATATTGTCGGCAATATTGGAGTGATTGGATGTGGTTATGTCTCTTATTTGATTTTTGCCTTATCAGAGTCTCTCATTGAAGTGGCTGAGAAAGAGGCGACTGCAGCAAAGAAACAAGCAGAAGAATTGGAAAACATTGTGACAGCAAGAACCATAGAATTGCAGCATACGAATGCAGATTTGCGACAATTTGCTTATGTGGCTTCACATGACCTCAAAGAACCTCTTAGGATGGTCAGCAGTTTTTTGGGCTTAATCGAAAAACGCTTGAAAGGAAAGGAGGACGAAGATTTGAAGGAGTTTATCACCTATGCAGTCGATGGCACACAACGTATGGATATACTAATCAACGATTTGTTGTCTTATTCGAGAGTAAATACCCGTCAAAAGCCTTTTGAGAAGGTGAACCTCAATGAGATATTGGATGTCGTCAAAATCAACTTGAAGGTGATGGTGGAGCAGTCGAATGCGGTTGTTAAAATAGATAAAAAACTACCTACAGTGAAAGCAGATTTGAATCAAATGATTCAACTTTTTCAAAATATTCTTTCTAATGCGATTAAATATAGGGATAAAAATGTCGTGCCTGTGATTGGTATTTCCTCCAATCGAGTCAATGGAGGTTTTGAGATACGAGTGACAGACAATGGAATTGGAATTGCAGAAGAATACTTTGAGCGCATTTTTCAAGTCTTTCAACGGCTTCACAGTCGGGCGGAATACGAAGGAACGGGCGTGGGTTTGGCGATTTGCAAACGAATTGTGGACAGGCATGGCGGCAAAATCACCGTTGAATCTGTGAAGGATGAAGGTAGCACGTTTATTTTTGACTTGCCGAAAGCATAGTCAAAATTTCAAATTTAAAGTGCAAAAAAGCACTCAAATTTCACAAAGAATAAGTTTCTAATAGCTGGTTATTTCCAAAATTTGGAGGAGGATGCTTCAAATGATATAATTTTGAAGATTAAAGAGTTATCTTGAAGCCTCATTTATTTTTGCAAAATATTTTGGAGTTTTAAATTAGAAACTGAATGCAAACAAATAAAAAAAACGATTTATTTGAAGGAATCCTACTCTGTCTCATCTGCTTAGGAGTCATACTCGCAATTCTAAACTTTCTTTACAATCGAAGCCTGTGGATAGATGAAGCAAGAGTTGCTCTCAATATTGTCAATCGGTCTTATGCCGAACTCCTCAAACCACTTTCTCTCAATCAAGTTGCGCCAATTGGATTTCTATTCATAGAAAAGTTTTTTGCAAATCTATTTGGTAATCACGACTGGACGATGCGAATTTTTCCTTTGTTGTCGTTTTTAATTTCTATTCCCCTTTTCTTCAAACTGAGCTTCAAACTGACTCAATCCAAACACTTTGCACTTTTAGCCTGCGCCATTTTTAGCTTGTCCATGCACATGATGTTCTATTCGTCAGAGGTCAAACAATATTCAACAGATGTATTGATTTCGGTGATTGTAGTCTTGAGTAGTTTGTCGTTTTTAGAATCCAAAAACAAAGCTGCAATTGCAGGATATACGCTGATGGGAATGTTGGTGGTTTGGTTCTCGAATGTAGCAGTTATTATGTTGTTTACTATGGGATTGTACAGTCTCTATGAAATACACATCGTCAAAAAGGAAAAAAACTTCAAAGTAATCATTCCTCTGTTTTTTTGGTGCGTTTCCTTTGTTGTTTATTATGCTTTGTTCATTCACGGTCACCCGATAAAAGCATTTATGTTGGAGTTTTGGAGCAATGCCAAAGCCTTTCTTCCAGCCAATATATTGAGTTTGGAATTTTATGGTGAATTGTTGAAAAAACTTGAAAAATTCCTCGGCTTGTTGAGTTTAGGAGGACTTTGGATACTGGCTTCAATCGTTATTATTGTAGGAATTGTCTCCAAATCGAAGCACAAAAAAATATTGTTCATTGCACTTTTCCCTTTATTGGTGCATCTGATATTGACCTACTTCAAATTGTACCCTTTCCACAAACGGTTGATTCTCTATATGCTTCCTTTCATTGTATTGTTGTATGTCAATGGTTTGTTTGCAGTCTTTGAGTACTTCAAGCAGAAAAAAGCAAATCTTCCCATACTTGTTCTACTGATTCCATTGCTCATCAACCTTTTTCCGCTTGCGACAAAACTACCCATCGAAAAAGAAGAAATCAAAAAGAGCATGGAGTATGTCAATGAAAATATTACTCCAACAGATAATATATATTTGTACTACGACTCTCAACCTGCCTTCAATTTTTACAAAGAAAAATACCCTGCAATAGCTCGAAATACTTCAATAGCTTATGGTACAGAAAACCGTAAAAACTGGGCTGCTTACGACCCCGAAATTTTGCGGATTGAAGGAAATACTTGGATGATTTTCTCGCACATTTATGCGAAAAAAAATGAGGAAGGATTGAAGGAAGACGCTTATATGTTGGGGTTTTTGAAGAAAAAGGGCTACAAGGTGCTAGAGGAAAAGAAATTTGAAGGTTCGTCTGTTTACAAAGTGTCAAAGTAAAGGGTATGCCTATAGACTACGGTAGTTTTAAAAACTACCGTAGTCTCATTTCGCAGATTTTGCCCAAAGTGTCAAAATAATCGAACTTCTCTTTCCTTCAATTGTAGTTACTTATATGAATCAAACAATTTTAAGATAGTAAGGTGTAATCTTCGGAGGAACGGAGAAGGTGACA
>JBMYXW010000627.1:0-2797 GCA_049608825.1 Chitinophagales bacterium | reverse complement strand
ACACCTCGCCGTCAATAATAAAAGATGCAGGTGCCCAACGTGACCTCTCTGGATGTGGAGGTAATTCCTCCCATCTGTCCGAATCAGGGTCATAAGCCCAAAACTCACCTGTAGGCAGAGAATTGTGTTCTTCACCTTCGCCACTAAGCACATAGCCAATGCCATTGTGAGAAAACTGCGTCCCTGCAACTCTTCCTTGGTCAGGAAGACTGGCTACTTGCAGCCATGCTTCAGTTGCAGGGTCGTATCGAAACCATTCATTCGATATAAACCCATCTCCATGCCCCAAACCTGTATAGACATACTCGCCAATTCCAAACTGATAGGGATGATGTCGAGCTGCAGCGGGGAAATCTGGTTTTTGTGCCCAAGAATCTGATTCCATGTCATACTCCCACCAATCTTTGGCATTTCCATCATCTGTACCGCCCATTCCGACAAAGACTTTTCCGTTGTGGGCAATCATTGCTGGGTGTAAACGCCCCATACAAGGACAACTTGCCAACTGTGTCCAGGTCATATCTGCTGGGTCAAATACCCATAAATCTTGCAAACGATTGTCGCCATCCGTGCCAAATCCAAAGTAGGCTTTTCCATCCCAAATATCTCCAATGGCATAAGCTCGTGCTGCACCAGGAAAATCATCCAATCTCGTCCATTCATCGGTAGCTGGGTCGTATTGATAGAAATTTTTATTCACATCCGCTTGACTTGAAAACCCCGATACGACATAGCCTTTTCCGTCTAATCCAAAGCCAAACGAATGGTGTGTTTGGTCAAATTCACTTGGTAGCGAGGCGACTTGGTTCCAATTTTGTGCTTGGGAATGTGTCCATATACAGATAAAAAAGAGTAAGCTGTAGATTAATTTCATGTTTGAATTTTGTGTTTAAAATGTTCAAATGTAGGGTCTATTGATGCTGAAAAATGTACTTCAATTGGCATAGAAGAAGAAAACATTTTTTTATTGGAATAGTTGCAGTTTGGCTGACAAGATGGGTAGGGCTGCAATGTAGGTCTTTTCAAAAAATAGGATTATCATTCAGTAATTCTTGACGTTTAAAACTCAAAATTAGCATATATGGAACGACAACAAATTCTAAAAAAGAAAGGAATAGTATTGAGAGAAATATCTCCTGCTATGTATTTGGTGAAAGATATTTCAAGCGAAGAAGAATTCACCGTAGTACTATCTGGGAAGATGAGAATGAATTATCTTAGGTTGAAAGTAGGGCAACTTATTTCTTTTGAAGTGTCTCCTTATGATTCAACGAGAGGTCGGTTTATTTATAAGTAGAGTTTATCATTGCGGAAGGAAAATTTAGATTTGGGGATAGAGATTGATTAATGTTTTCACTAACACTACAAATTCCCATGCCAAAACCATTTACTACACCTATTCGTTTAGAAATAAAAATTTGAATAGTATGGAATGCTTATTCTCAACACCTTCAAGTGTATGTAGCTCTGGCATTAATTAATTCATACAAAAGCACAGTCTGGGTGCTTGAACATTTGTTTAATCCTCTCTTTATTATTGGCTAAATCTTTAATGTATCCTACTAACTTTTCCTTGAGTTCTTTGAAAGATTTGCAAGCTAAATTTCGTAGCCCAGTTTCTCTCTTTAAATGCTTCCAAACTTGTTCGTCTGGATTTAGCTCGGGAGAGTGAGCAGGCAATAAATACAAGTCCAATCTATCCCTGTCTAAAGTGGTCAATAAGGCTTTTACTTCTTTGCTAAAATGAGCAGTAGCTCTATCCCAAACAACTATGAGTTTTCGTCGAGGATTTGCCTTCCTCAACTTGCGAAGAAAATCTGCCATATGACGACCCTGAAATCGACTATTTCGAATATGATAGACAAGCTTTCCTTCGGGAGAAATAGCACTAATCACATTCAGTCCTTTAAAGCGTAAAAAACGTTTAATAAAAGCCTTTATTCCTTTGGGGAAATAGCTTCTAACTAAGTTAGGAAACAACTTAAAAGTCGATTCGTCTACGAAGTAAACCAAGGCATTACGTTCTTTTGCTTTTTTTTTAATTTCTGGTATCGTTTCGGTTTTCCATTTTTCAACCTCCTCTGGTTTCTGTTCATATGATTTTGTTTGAGGGAGCTTCAAAACATAGTTAATTCCTTTGAGAATATTGCCACATTGACGAGGTTTTAATTCAACACTAAATTCATCTTTTAGTAAGCCTTTAATACGCTTTTGAGTCCAAAAATTGCCTACAAACCCGATTGCCTCTGCCCCCTTATCAATAGCTGTTTTTAACTCCTCTTTTTGAGTCTCTTTTAAACGTGGAATACGACCACTTTGAGGAATGGATTTTAGCCCTTCTTCTCCCTTTTTCTCGAAGGCTTTTTTCCAATTGCTAATGCTACTTTGATTCACTTCCAAAAATGAGGCTATCTTCTTTTGACTCCATCCTTCATCCAAGAGTTTGATAGCTATTTTTCGTTTGGTTTCTTTCACTGCACGTTTTACTAAATCTGCCATGAGTTTTTACGCAAAAATATGAAAAATTAATTGCCAGAGCTAAAACTCCGTAAAGCTGCTGAAAAATACATGATTATGTACACCAAGTTGACTCCAATCGTGTACTTAACGGTCAAAGACAGTGGTATTTTATTAACCATTCGTTATTTGACACACCCTCGTCGTCGAAGGGGAAGCTCTGAACAACTATGGGAAGCGATTCTCGATGAATTTGAGAAATACGATAATATTGACTATGCTTATCCAACGCTTCGATATTACGATAATCGAACAGAGGGGAAGAAAGGGGCAAGAGCAG
>JBMYXW010000626.1:0-2799 GCA_049608825.1 Chitinophagales bacterium | reverse complement strand
CACAAAAGAATCATCTATATCCAGTTGGTGAATATCGGATAGGTTGTATTCAGTCGTTTTTTTATTGCGTTGAAAAAACACTGCTTTTGCAGCCATGAGTTTGTTTTCTTTGTCTCTTACCTCAATGATTAGATTGTAGTTTCCCGAAGGCAATTCACTGATGTCAAACCCCGAAAAAGCCATATTGACGGGAGCAGCTTTTTGTTTTTTGAAGGAGCGAAGGTCATTGACGATTTTTTTGTTGTTGCTACTCAATCGAACCGAATAAACCACCAAAAAATCAGAAGATGCTTCCAAAGCTTTTTCTGTATTATAAATTTCGGCATAGAAAGAAAGACGATTCACATCATTGCCGTAATAATTCAATACATTGGGATAGAGATTGAAGCCATTTTTGGTATAAATCGTGCCTTCACTCACTTCCGTTTTTTCATGTCGGTCAATCAACATAATGTCGGAAATGCTCAATTTATCTTTTTCGATTCCCACTTCAATTTCTTTGGAATAACGAGCCTCTTTTTCGACTTGGTTGGTATCTCTAAAAAGAATATCTAAAGTATATGTACCATCCTCCAAAGCATTTCGTTTTAGGTCTGTGAGATTAAACTCAATAGCTTCCAGACTTTCAATAGTAGGGCTGTGCAATAAATATTTGTCAAACTGAATGATTTTTTCGTCTTGTTTAAATAAGATGGTTACTTCAATAGTTGCTTGATATTGACCATCATCAACAGCTACAAATTTTACGTCTGTACCTGGCACTAATAAATAAGTTTCTACATAGCTTTTTTGGTCAGGTGTGCTAAAAACGGCATAATTAACCACAGGACTGAATGCAAAACTGCTGTTGAAGGCTAAGAACAAAAGAAAGTATAAATATATATTTTTCATTGGAAAATGTTTTTTTAAAACGATTCTTTGACAATTTTTGTGGAGATTACAAAGGCTATGGTAATTTTATTTTACTATGGAAAATTACGCAATTCAAGGGAAACCAGCAAATATTTTATCTCCCAATTGTCGGCTTCAAATTTCACAAATTCGGAAAACTCTATTTTGTTAATCTGTGAGAATGTCTGTTATTTACCCATTTTCTGGACTTTTATTAAGCGTTTTCATCGGAAAATTATCCAATTTTTGATTTCTTAATTACCTTTGACTTTCCTTAATAATTCAGCATTGCTTTTTATCCACGAAATCTTCGATACAAATTATATGAATGTGAACCAACAGGAGGAGTACCAAACAGAAAAGATTGAAGTGAAAGTTCCCAAGAAAAAGAAAAAATCGGCTGCAAGAGAATGGTCAGAAGCTCTTTTGTTGGCAATCATTGCAGCAACGATTATTCGTTTGTTTTTTATTGAAGCCTATACAATTCCCACTTCTTCAATGGAAAAAACACTTTTGGTGGGAGATTATTTGTTTGTCAGCAAGCTCAATTACGGTTCACGATTGCCGATGACCCCTTTGGCATTTCCCTTTGCCCACAACACTATGCCTTTTACAGATGGAAAAAATTCATATAGCGAAGCCTTCAAATTGCCCTATTACCGATTGCCAGGATTCCAAAACATTGCCCGAAATGATGTAATCGTATTCAACTATCCTGTGGAGCAAGAACGACCTGTCGACAAACGAGAAAACTACATCAAACGCTGTGTGGGTTTGCCAGGAGATACAATCGAAATTGTCAATAGACAACTATACATCAATTCTGAATCTGCCGAAAATCCAGAATTGATGCAGTACAATTATTTGGTACGAACCAATGGCGACCCTATCAATCGGACTACACTACAAAAAATGGAAATAAACGAAGGCGGTAGCAATGTGGCTGAAAACAATCTCTATATCTACCCTTTGACCGAAAACAGCCTCGCCAAAACGAGAGAACTTTCCAATGTCATAAAAGTAGATACCAGTTTGATAGACAGAGGAATACATGATATGGGAGTTTTTCCGAATGCTTCAAAAGAACATCCGTGGAACATTGACAATTACGGCCCGATTGTGATTCCAGCCAAAGATAGTACCATTCAATTGACCGCTAAAAATATGCCTTTGTACGAAAAAATAATCACACAAGATGAAGGTAATGACCTTCGTATAGAAAATGGAAAAGTGTGGATAAATGATAAGGAGACAGAAACCTACACCTTCAAAATGAACTATTACTTTATGATGGGTGACAATCGCCACAATTCTGCCGACTCTCGTTATTGGGGCTTTGTACCCGAAGATCACATCGTTGGCAAAGCTGTGACAGTATGGTTTTCATTGGGCGAAGGCGACAACTTTTTTGACCGTATTCGATGGGATAGAATCTTCAAATCAGTTGATTGATTATTGCCGTTCTAATATTTATTGTTTACTTTGTGAATCTATCAACAAAAACCGCTCTTAATTTTATCGTTCATCATACACCTAAAGTGAAATGGATCAGCTAAAAGACCAACTACAAACCCTCTTTCAAAATATTCCAAACTCCTTCAAAAGTAAATACGTACTGACTGGATTCATTTTCTTGACGTGGATGTTTTTGTTTGACACCAATACCATTCCTTCCCAATTTAGACTGAGTATGCAGATTGAAGAAATGGAAGATAAAAAAGAATATTATCGTGAAGAAATCAAAGTAGTCAATCAATCCTTAGAAGACTTATTGACCAACCAAACAAGCCAAGAAAAATTTGCCAGAGAGAATTACTTAATGAAAAAAAAGAATGAAGATGTCTTTGTGATTGAATACAAGTAAGCAACACTCAAAAAATAAACTCCCTATCCATGAATCAGAAGCAA
>JBMYXW010000625.1:0-2814 GCA_049608825.1 Chitinophagales bacterium | reverse complement strand
TTCATAGCAGAAAAAAGTCCAAGACAGAAAAAATGGGCATCCACATTTTTGAATTCATTCGTTTGGATGCCTTTTTCAATGATTTGGTAGAAGTGCTGTTCGTATTCTTTGCGTTGAAGCATGAATTTTGGGAGGTTTTCCTTGTCCAACGAACGCCATTCATGTAAGAATACTCCTGAGGCATCCAAGTCTTTCGTAATCACTTTGACGTGTGCTTTGATGGCTTCCTTCAAGGTTTTAGTTGGGGAAATCTCCATCTTTTCTACCTCTCCAATCGCTTGGAAAAATTGATGGGCGAGGTCAAAACAAATATCCGCCAATATTTCCTCTTTCTTTTTGAAATGATTGTAGAGGCTTGCAGCTTTGATTCCTACTTCTTCTGCAATTTCACGCATGGAAGTAGCCGAGTAGCCTTTTTTACGAAACAAACTTTGAGCAATTTGTCGGATGTGGGTTTTTCTATCAGAACTAGGAATCATTTTTTATTTATTGAAGGAAATTCTGTGAAAGGTTTTGGAAGTTTCTATTGATATTCAAAATCAACTGTGTAAGGCAAACTAAAATATTAAATTAGGCACTTGCAAAACATAATTCACTCGCTTACAAAGTACTGTTTGAATTTGTAGTTGAATTTTTAATTTGAATTTACCTAATACCTTTCTATTGAGCAAAAGTATTAAGAACCAAACAATATAACAATTCAACAATGAAGCCATTCAACAATACTTATTTTTTGAAAGAAACTCTTGGATCTAATATGCCATAAATGATATCGACAAAGATGGTAATAAAAACAAACAAAACGGCTGCAAATAAAATTGCTCCCATTGCTACGGGGAAATCTAAATTATTGAGGGCATTGACTGTTTCGTAGCCCAAACCTTTGTAGTCAAAAATGATTTCGATGAAATAGGCTCCTGCCAAGACAGATGCCAACCATCCCGAAATAACCGTTACCACAGGATTCATGGCATTTCGGAGGGCGTGTTTGGCGATAACCGTATATCTGGACAATCCTTTGGCGTAAGCGGTGCGAACATAGTCTTGTGAGAGGGTTTCAATCATTGCCGAACGGGTCAATTGGACGATAATCGCAATCGGTCGAATCCCCAAGGCAATGGCGGGAAGTATCAAATTCTTCAATACCAATTCATCTTCTCCATAGTTGTTCATCTCAAAGAGTTGTCCTGTATGACTCAAGCCTGTCCAGTCGGAGAGGTAATAGCCAAATATCATTGCCAGTAATATTCCTGAAAAATAGGACGGTTGGGAAATTCCCAAAATCGACCCAACTAAAATGGTATTGTCCAATCCCGAAAACTGCCGAATCGCTGCAATGATACCTAGAATGATTCCTATAATGGTTGCCCATGTAATCGCTGCCAAACCCAATATAATGGTTTTGGGAAGGGCGGTCATTAAGATGTCCCAGACCTTTCGTTTGGTTTGGTAAGAACGTCTGAGATAGGGCGTTTTTGTCACCAATACTTTGTCGCCTAAGGACATGCGTTTGGTGTATTCGTATTTTTGTTGATTGGCGGGTGTGTCTTTGTGTATCGAAATCGGTGAAATATCCTGCATATACATCGCAAACTGAACTGGCAAAGGTTGATCCAAGCCCAATTCTTTGTTGATGGCATCAACAGTTGCTACATCTGCTCGCTGTCCCAGGGTCAACCTTGCAGGATCTCCCAATCCATTGAAGAGTACGAATACAATCACTGTCACACCGAATAGGACGAGAATGCCGTAGAGTAGGCGTTTTATAACGTAAGCAATCATTTTTATTTTTTAAGATGCGAGAAGCAAGACGGGGGAGGCGAGATACAAAATCTCACACCCCTGCTATTCCTCCTCCAAAATTTAATTTGCTACCCAGTTTTTTTCTAATGGGTCATAGGTCAATTGAACAATGCCCACCGTTTCGGGGACTTCTTTTTTGATTTCTTTGAGAGCTACTTCTGCCTTGCTTTTGTCGGCATAAAACCGATAGGTAACAGCACATTTTTGTTCTCCTTTTTTTAGTACTTGAAGGGTATGAGGAACGATGATTCCTTTCTTCAAAAAGTCATTACGTATTTTTTCAGCATCAGGAAAAGTATAGACAATCATTGAATCTTTCTCCTCTTCTAATTCTTCCACAATCGTTTTTTCTATTATATCTTCCCATTTGACGACTACCAAATACAAGTCTTTCCACCCCAGTTCTTTAGATTCCATTTCCGACATATTTTCCATGACAGTCTCGACCATTTTACTGTATTTAGATTCGGGGTAATCTTCTGTGAATTTTCTGAGAGCATCAATACTTGTGGCGTTGGGGTAAAAATCTGTTGCCAAACCATTGGTCATATAGCTTTTGTCAAAATCACTTTTGATTACATGAACATCTGTAAACAATTTCAAGGCCGAATTGAAGTCCACCTCTATTTTTTGAGTCAATGGATTATCGGGATATTTTGACTGCATTTTTTCACCAATCACCACCATTTTACCTTCTCCATCCAAATTCAAATAAGGATATTCCCCCATTATGGCATCGGTTCTTGCGCTTTGAAAATCCATGTACAGATGAAATACTTCCGAAGCATATTTTTCCATTTCTTGGGTCAACATTTCTGCGGGTCCTAAACTCCAATACATACCTTCCGAGTAAATGGCTTGCATCCCCAGTTCTTTCAGTTCTTCATCTAATTTAGTGCCTGCCATACTGTGGTAAAAAACACCATTGTCGAGCGCAATTGGATCTAAAACGTCTTTGTGCAAAGTTGTAAGAATGTCCTTGTCTCGCATGTCAAACAATAATTGCAAATC
>JBMYXW010000624.1:0-2817 GCA_049608825.1 Chitinophagales bacterium | reverse complement strand
CACATAGTAATAATACGGACGTATCCCCTCCCGTTTACTTTCTTTCATTAGAGGTTAGGAATGTTCTTTGTTTTGAAAAAAGGCAAAGATTAGATTTATCAGATGGGAATAAAAAGCCTTCTTACTTCAATATTATATTGGGAGACAATGGAACAGGTAAAACAACTTTATTGAAATGTTTGGCAGGTTTAGAACCGATAATGTCGAGATTGTCAAAAGTAGAAATAGTAGGTGATTATGAAGATTTTCCTATCTATAGTATATTGGGTTATAAACACAACCTTGCTAGAGGACGAAAATACCGTAACGAGTTATTAGAGGCAAACTTCTTCTTACAAAAAAAAGAATCGGAAATCCTCAATTATGCATATACTTATGACAGCATAGCCCTATCTTCTGAAAATCATGAAGATTTAGGTAATTTAAAAATCAATTCTTACAGTGCTTCTCGTAAAATCGGGAAGGGCAACTTAATGGGCTTACCTAATAACGGCAATCAAATCAATATTTTTGAAGGAGATGTATCATTAATCAATGCAGAAGAATGGTTTCTTCAAACCAATAGCATTTACAAGAATGCAGAAGGAATAATCCAACAAAAAGCAAAAGCAAGATTTGATAAAGTCAAACAAATTTTAACTGACCTGCTTCCTGATGTCTTTGATATTCGTATCAAACCCATTGAAGAAGACTTCAAACTGCTTGTTGAAGCTAAAACACACTATGGGTGGGTAGCTTTACAACAATTGAGTATCGGGTATCAAACAATGATGGCTTGGATAGTAGATTTTGCCTTTCAAATGTTTGAACGTTATCCAAAATCAATTAACCCTCTTGAAGAACCTGCAATTGCATTGGTAGATGAAATCGATTTACACTTACATCCCAATTGGCAAAGGAGGATTCTTCAATATTTAGCAAAGTATTTTCCTAAAACACAATTTATTGTAACGGCTCATAGCCCTTTAGTTGTTCAGTCTGCGCCTAATGATGCCAATGTAATTTTATTGCAGCGTATAGAAGTACCTGATGGCGATGATTATGTAAGTATCAGCAAACCTATTAGAGCTGTTAAAGGTTGGTCTATTGAAGAAATATTAACAGACTTAATGGGCTTGGAGAATGTTCGTTCAGATGAATATGTGCAATTATTAAAAGATTTTGAAGAAGCTTTGGAAGATGACCAAACCGAAAACGCCTCTGAAATTTACAAAAAATTAGATGCTCTACTTCACCCCCAAAGCAATATGAGACAAGTCCTGAAAATTCAATTAAGTAGTGTAGGAGGGCTTTTGATCAAATGATTTTTATTGAACGACTACCTATCCCACCAGAATTAACTCCTAAGCTTCAGCAAAAATTAACGACTGACTTCAAAAACAAAAAAATACCTGTTTGGAAGCAGCAATACATCCAAGAACGACTATTGGAAATGTCGCATGGAAAGTGTGTATTCTGTGAAACCAGAATTGATGAAGAAAGCAAATACATGGAAATTGAGCACTTTCATTCCAAAGATAAATACCAAGAAATGGTAGTAGAGTGGGATAACTTACTACCTGTTTGCAGGAGGTGCAATGCTCAAAAAGGAAATTGGGATGTAGTTTTATCCCCCATTATTGACCCAACAAAGTTTAATCCCAAAAACCATCTGCAATTTGATGAATACCGACTGGAAGGAAAAGACGATTTGGGCAAACAAACCATTGAAGTCCTTGCTCTAAATGATTTCAGGAGATTGGTTAGCAAGCGATTTGAAGTAGGAGAAGTCGCCAAAGAACAATTAATAACTTTGAATGAACTCACCAAAGACTATACTACTGGAATTCAAACTTCAACAAGGCGAAAAAATCGGATGGTAAATGGATTGAAATACCTTTTAAGTTTGGCAACGGCTAAAGAACCTTATAGTGCAACAATGGCTACAATTATTCTTTATGACGCTAATTATCAAATCATTAAACAGAGTTTTGAAGCTAATGATTTTTGGGATGAAGAATTAGTAAACTTAGAAAAAGAAGTAAAAACCTGTGCTTTGGATAAAAAGATACCTATTAAATCCAAATGAATAAACCCTATATTTGAAATAATCAAAAATTATTCAATATCCTACTTCAACTATGTACCAAAAACAAAACGTCCTCAACTGCTACAACAAAGTAGCTGCAAAATACGCTGACCAATTTTTTGGAGAACTCGCATACAAGCCTCTTGACCGAATAATGTTGAGTCGTTTTGCGACCGACAATGCCGAAAAAGGCAAGGTTGCAGATTTAGGTTGTGGCTGTGGGCATACGACTGCTTTTCTCCAAAACTTTGATGCGAAAGACATTGTAGGAATTGACCTTTCGCCCGAAATGATAAAAACTGCCCGAAATTTATGCCCAAATATTGATTTTGAAGTTGGCAATATGTTGGAATTAGATTTTGAAGAGGGACACTTTGCAGCCATCACCGCTTTTTATGCCATCGTTCACTTCAATAATGCAGAATTGGCGCAAGCATTGAAGGAGATTCATCGGGTTACTCAAACAGGTGGACAGTTTTTGTTCAGTTTTCATACCGAAGAACAGGTCGTTGCAGTAGATGATTTATTGGAGGAAAAAGTGGAAGTTAATTTTCATTTTTTTGATGCCGATAAAGTAATCGAAATGGCGAAGGAATGTGGTTGGACGATTTTGGATGCCTTTGTACGCTATCCATATGAAGGCAAAGAATATCCCAGCAAACGAGCGTATATTTTGTGTGAGAAGGTATAACTAAAAAGAGAAGATAAACTGTCAATAATGTAATTGCAGCACGGATAGAAGTAGGTTA
>JBMYXW010000623.1:0-2825 GCA_049608825.1 Chitinophagales bacterium | reverse complement strand
GAGTCAGGCTTCAAATGATTATGAATCAATTTATAGTTGACTGCTTGCACAGTGAAATGAATCTCAAAATAGGGAAAAAAAACAAAACCCGTCAAAAAAATATTTTGATGGGTTTTCGCTTTTGATATTATTGAAGGAAGAAGAAAGGCTTTGAGGTGACATCTTGGAGTGAAACGAAAAGGTGTAATCTCAAAGCCCGACCGTAAGATGTCACCTTCTCCGTTCCTCCGAAGATTACACCTTACGGTCTAAAACAAACACTATACTAAATTCCCTCGCTTACAAAGTACCGTTTGAATTTGAATTTAAACTTGTACTTTGAATTTGAGTTTCCTTTAGTCTTTAGGCTTACTCGATTCCAAATCACTCTTCGCCTTCTCATCCGCAAGGTATTGCATTCCAGCGATGTTCTTCAAATATTCACCCGCATCCATTCCTTCCCCAAGCACTTTGGAAGAATAGAAAAGGAAACTTTTGATGTCCTCCACTTCTTGTTCGGTGATTTTTCCTTTAAGACCAGGCATCCCTAGTGCAGCCAAAGAACCCTCCATTACAATGTCATTGTAACTGTTGAAAACGCCATCAGATGAACGAGCCAAATCGGGCGTAGAAGAATGTCCTGTACCAGGGGATGGGTGACAGTGAATACAAAAACGGGTGAATACATTCCAACCATTTCCGATGTTTTCGGGAGTCGCATCGTTGCGTAAAAGTGTAAGGGGTTGCTCCAAAGCGGGAAGTTTTTCGGGAGGTTCAGCCGTTCCACCGAGTTTGAAGGTATAGATAGTTCCTTGGTGAATACGGGAAACGTGTTTGTGCAATTTGGCGAGATAACCACCCCAACCTGCTAAAATGGTGATGTATTGTTCGCCATCGACCATATAGGTAATCGGAGGTGCAACAATTCCCGAACGTAAATCAACTTGCTTCAAAACCTTTCCATCTTTTACATCTCGAATGGTAAACATTCCCTCGGCATCTCCTTGCATGAGTAGCCCCGTTGTGGTACTCAACAATCCACCATTGTAGATTCCTGTTTGATCGATTCCCCAAACTTCTTTTTGAGCGATAGGATCCCAAGCAATCAAACGTCCAGATGCAGTTCCTGGAACAGGAGCTTCTGGATTGGGGTCAAATACATTTGGAATGTAGAGTTTGTTGGAAAGTGACACGTTTCCGCCAAAGCCACCGCCCAATGCACCAGGGTCGTCCGCACTTTTTGTATGGATAAAAGGTTCAGCTTGTTTTGCAGTCGGAATATAGACCAATCCTGTTTCGTGGTTGTAAGTCATCGGAGGCCAGTTGTGTCCACCATGCGAACTCGGTGAAATCCAATGGGTTTGACCATCTGTATATCTTGCTCCTTCTGCTTCAATCGGTCTGCCAGTCGAATCCATTCCACTCGTCCAGTTTTGGTACACAAAGTTATCCGCCGAAATAAATGCTCCATCGGTTCGGTCAATCACATAGAAATAGCCATTTTTAGGAGCTTGCATGATGACCTTTCTCTCTTTTCCTTCAATCTCCAAGTCCGCCAAAATCAAAGGTTGCGTAGCCGTATAATCCCAAGAATCACCAGGGGTCGTTTGGTAATGCCATACATAAGAACCGTCATCTGCATTCAGCGCAACGATACTGGATAAGTACAAATTGTCGCCACCACCTGGACTTCTCCATTCTCTATCCCAATGCGCTCCATTTCCTACACCAATGTAAACGAGATTCAATTCGGGGTCGTAAACAATCGCATCCCAAACCGTACCGCCACCGCCTTGTTTCCAATAGACATCGCCATTCCAAGTCTTTGCAGCCTCTTCCAAATCGGCGTGTTCATAAGGTTTACTTGGGTCGCCAGGAACGGTATAAAAACGCCATTCAGCTTTGCCTGTTTCGGCATCGTAAGCGGTGACATATCCTCTTGCGCCAATTTCTGCGCCTCCATTTCCGATGATGACTTTGCCTTTTACGATTCGAGGCGCACCCGTAACAGAGTAATGAGAATTTTCGGGAATGGTCATCACCTCCCAGTTTTTTGTGCCTGTTGTCGCATCAATGGACAGTAATTTTCCGTCCAATGTACCCATGAACAAGTCACCTTTGTACATTGCCAATCCACGATTGGAAAATCCACAGCATAGGTCAATATTGCTATCGGTATTGTAGTCGTGTGTAAATTTCCATATTTCCTCTCCTGTTCGAGCATCGTAAGCCCATACTTTATTGAAGGGACCAGAGAAATACATGATTCCATCCACTACAAGCGGAGTCGCCAGTAAGCCTTTTTTTGTGCCTATTTCTTTCGACCAAGCCAAACCAATTGTTTCTACATTTTCTTTGGTGATTTGGTCCAATGCAGAATAGCGGTCTTCTTGATAATTTCGACCATAAGAGAGCCAATCCCCTTGATTTGCGTCTGCATCTGCCAAGGCTTTGTCTGTAACGGCTTCGGTCACTTTGGTAATGTGTTCTGCACTGCCTTTTTCGACTTTTTGTTCCTCTTTGCAGGAATAGACAAGGGCGATGATGAATAAAATGGTAAAAAGTGTGAGTAGTTGTCTTTTCATCTGTATTTGAAGTGTTTAAATTGGTGAAGAAAATTCAAACGAATATAGCTAAAGTATTTGGCTTTTGGGAGTCATTTAGAAAACCAAGACAAATATGGTATATTTTGACACGTCACTGTTTTTTTACTGTAAAATCCATTTTCCCTTGCTTATTTATCTGATGAGAGCTTGAAGTATTTTTTAGATACAAGTTCCTTCAAAACATTAGGCTTTACCTACCAAAAAATATCCCTACTTTTGTGCTTTATAAAAGATTGGATA
>JBMYXW010000622.1:0-2832 GCA_049608825.1 Chitinophagales bacterium | reverse complement strand
ACACCCAAACACTCAAACACTCAAACACTCAAACACTCAAACACTCAAACACCTAAACACCCAAACACTCAAACACCCAAACACCCAAACACAAATACTTAAAAACAAAACCCCTCGTTACCAAAAGTAACAAGGGGTTTTTGTTCGCTTAATCTAAAAGCCTGTCTGTACAGTTCTATTATATAAAACTGGTCTGTATAATGCTTTCTAAAATGCTCTCTTATTGAACAATAATTTGGCGAGTACTGGAGTATTGACCATCGTTCACCTCCAAAATGTACGTTCCTGCTACCAATTCGTTCACATTCAAAACAGCCGTGTTTTGACCTTCTCTTACCTCTTTGGTATCTTGCTGCATTTTTCTGCCCATTGTATCATAGATAGTAAGAGTCGTTGTGCCATCGGCTGCCGCAAAGTAATCGACATTCAATACATCTGTTGCAGGCATCGGATACATGCTACGGATGTTCATGATTTCTACCAAAGGAGTAGCTTCTGCATCTTCGTCTTTTTCTTCGTTTTTAGAGCTACCAGGATTCACTACATGAATCGTATAATCTTCTACTTCACCATGTCCGAATGTTCCACAAGAAGTCAAGTAACGACCATACTTCATAGCTACTCTCATTCGAGTGTTTCCAGTTACTGCATCGGCAGGAACGGTTACAGAACCATTCTGAGCATCACATCCATATCCTTTGAATACACGCTCACCATCGTCATTGAAGTCACCATCTTGGTTCCAATCAATCCATACTTTCCATCTTTCGATGTATTTTTTGTCGCTAAACCCAGGAGCCATGTTCAAACTGTAACTTTGACCATGCAATACGTCCGTAGTCATTGAAGTGTAGTCGCCATAGCCACTATCATTGCCGCTTGCATTGTTGATAGAACCAAATGCAACACTTGCAATGTGCTCATATTGAGTAGAGTTGGCTTTTGAAGAACAGTAAACACCTGCTTCACCGCTAACGATATTGACTGTATAATCTTCTACTTCACCGTGGCTAAATGTTTGACAAGAGCTTGGATAGTAACCATATTTCATAGAGACTCTCATGCGGGTTTCGCCTGTTGCAGCAGAACTCGGGATGTTGATATAACCTGTTTTTGTCCAGTAACCTGCGCCTTGATATACTTGCTCACCGTTGTCGTCAAAATCTCCATCTTGATTGTAGTCAATCCATACTTTCCATTTTTCGTAGTAAGCATATCCTTTGAAGCCAGGCTTCAATGAAATTGGGTAATTGCTGCCCTGAACCAAGTCCGTAGAATGGTCGTTGGTAAAAT
Organism: Chitinophagales bacterium; assembly: GCA_049608825.1. Taxonomy (GTDB): domain Bacteria; phylum Bacteroidota; class Bacteroidia; order Chitinophagales; family UBA2359; genus JAUHXA01. Next base: position 1,539 of record JBMYXW010000622.1, on the reverse strand, counting down.
CTCCATAACCACCATTGTCACCACTGTAATTGTAGATATCTCCAAAAGAAACACGCTTGATGTATTCGTAGTAAGTGCTGTTGCCATAAGAATCGCAGTAAACTGCATTTTCTCCAACTACTACACTAAGTGTCACCTCAGAAGCACCACATGGGTCGCTGTCCGAAACCACAACGGTATAAGTACCTGCTGCCAATCCCGACACATCTTCAGTTGTTGCACCTGTACTCCAATCAAAACTGTAAGGAGGAATCGCACCTGCTACTGTCAAGTCAATGCTACCTGTAGAACTACCCGCTGTTGAGTTGGTTGGAGTTGCATTTGCACCCAATTCAGGAGAGTGTGTAAAAGTTGATCCAAAACCTCCAATCAAAGGATTGTTCAAAAAGATATTGATGATAGAGTTGTCAAATACAACACCATTGTTGATCATGCTAGTACCTGGATTGGAATCACCCAAATCACCCACGATTAATTTCCCAATGTTATTGAAGGTCACTCCTCCGCCATTTTCAAATCTATCTGCTTCAATAGTTGCACAAAAATTGTTGTCCAAGTTTCCTGTATTCAAGAATACCGTTGCTTCAACATTACCGCCAGATTGGTTGATAAAATCTCCACCAAAATTGAACAAGTTGTCGGCTACAATGTCTCCTTTGTTGGTCAAAGAACCTGCGCCAAAGTTTTGGAAAGTTCCTGTAAGGTTCAAAGCACCGTCATTGATAAGTGTTCCTGCATTTTCTAAATCTACGGTCAATACAACCGTCAAAGAACCCAAATTGTGGAATGTACCTGCGGTGTTCAACAATGTTACCGTAGCAACACCTCTTTGTTGGTTCACAAATACACCAAAGTTTCTCAATGTTTCTGTGGTGACAATTGCATCGTCTTCATTGGTAAAAGTGTTTCCCAAAGCATTGATAAGCTCATCACTTACATTGATTTCTCCTCTGTTAACCAATGTGTTGGCATTTGTCCAAACACCTGTTACATTGATTTCTCCATCATTGACTGTTGCACCAGAAGTACCAAGGTCGGTTGTAGTAGTGAAAATACCCCCTGCGTCATTGATTAAAGTACCAAATCCACTAAAGGCATTTGCAACAACTTCTCCTCCTGCTTGATTCGTAAAAGTACCACTACCTAAATTGCTAAAACTGCCAGTAGTAATTAGGTTTCCACTATTTGTAAAAACACCTGCATTGTTGATTTGATTAAGTGTCGTGTTTCCAGTGTTGGTAATAGTGCCTACTCCAAAGTTAACGATTGTTCCTGCTACCGTAAAATTTCCATTTACAAGGATAATACCTGATACATTGGAGTTTCCAGTAATCGTAAAATCACTACCTGTTGCTACGGTAAATTCAGCATCTGGCTGAACATTCATAATCGCTACGGTCGTGTTTTGAGTGATAATCGGAAAGTTGTCGGCTGCATTGTCGTTGATATTCACAGCACTTGTAGAAGTAGGAACTGTTGCGGTGTTCCAGTTGGCAGGGTCATTCCAATCACCTGCGGCACCATTTCCACTCCAGTTTT
>JBMYXW010000621.1:0-2841 GCA_049608825.1 Chitinophagales bacterium | reverse complement strand
CAAATTGTTCAAACAATTGCTCCATGGGTATCAAAAATCCAAGGGCTTTGGTGGCTTTTGAGGAACTAAAGTTTGCGGAACTTGCCAAAAATAAGCGACAATAATTCAAGACCAATTGCCATTCTTCAAAAAGTGGATGCAAAGCTAGTCGGTTACAGTCTGCCGCTTGATAATTTTGTTGGGAGACGGTAGATAGGGATTGAAGGATTTGCTGTAATCGGCTTTGAGTTGTAGCATTTTGGGTGATTTGAAGTAGCTGAGTGACCGTACACTTCAATATCCGATTGAAGGTATTGTCGAGTCCATATTCGTCAAATTCACTGGGGATTTGCTGCCATTTTCCAGTTCCAAGATGTTTGGTGACATATTTTGCTGTTTTCATGCGCCCTTTGACATAGGCTGCGTTTTTTTGGACGGTTTCGTAGGTCGTGAATTGTTGTTTTTGAAGGAGTTGGTGGGTATATTGGGCGAAAGTAAAAAGAATGATTTCGGCAAGGTCGTTTTTGTTGCGACTATTGTAATGTCCTTCGATGAGAGGAAAGGTAATTTTGGAGCTGTATGTCAGCCAACGCATGAGTTGTTGGTGAACGAAGTTGATTGTTTCCTGTGTTGCGTCTCGGTAGGGTTTGGAGTAGAATATTTTGGGGAGGAGGTGAATCGTTTGGGATTGGAATCGGATGATGCCTACATAGTTTTTGGCTTGTAGGTAATTTTGGCGGTCGATACTGACAAATTGTTGACGAGAGATATTATTGAAGGAAGTAACTTGGTCTTCTTTGAGATTGAAGGATGATAGGTTTTGCCGCCAAGCGAAGGGGCTGTATTGTCGTTTGTTCCATATTTCTTCCAAAAAAGACAAAAAATGATTTACCTCTTCATCTGTTCCCCAATGGATTCGGTTGCTGTATTCGTAGAGATAAATCATTTTTTGATGTGTTCAAGTGTTTATGTGTTTATGTGTTTATGTGTTCGTGTATTCATGTGCTTGGGTGTTCGTGTAGTGACCAAGATGCGACACATCTTGCAACCAGTCACAAGTTACCAATCACCATTAAACTACTCAACTATCTTTCCTCCAATGGTAATTACCGTTTCCGCACTTTCGCCAGAAACTGCGCTGTTGTGGGTTAAGGTTACTGTTTTTCTAATCTTGCCGCTTTTGCCTTTGGGATTAAAAACCACTTTGACAGTTTCGGATTCACCTGGCATAATAGGTCGATTTCTGGGAACTTTTGGTGCAGTACACCCACAAGAACCTTTGGCTTTTTTGATAATCAATGGCTCTGTACCATCGTTGATAAAAGAAAACTCGTAAGTAACCTTCCCTTCTTTCAGCGAAATATCGCCAAAGTCGTGGTGGGTTTTCTCAAATTTCATAGAAGGTCCTTCTACCTTTTTTGCTTCCATTGTAGTCAGAACTTCCTTCATTGTAGTCTTTTCCTGTGCCATTGAAGACAAGGAAATCAGGGTCAAAAATAAAATGGGAATTATCTTCCTCATAGCTTGAAATATTTTTATGTAGTTTGAAAAAAAAATACAAATCAGAGAGGTGGTTGGATTCTCTTGTATTTCTGTAAGGCTTTGGAAGTTTTTATTAATTTTCAATAAATCCCGTTTTTCTATACAGCCATCTCCTGCTCAACGGTTCGATGCGGATATGCTGCAAGTCCTGCTTCCAAACAATCCAAAGCACTCGCCAAATCCTCTTTGTTCAGCACATACGCCAATCGCACTTGATTGGTGCCCGTATTGGGAGTTGCATAAAAACCTGCTCCTGGTGCCATCATCAATGTTTTGCCTTCGTGGTCGAAATCTTCCAACATCCACTGACAAAAAGCTTCAGCATTTTCGACAGGTAATTGGGCAAAAGCGTAAAAAGCACCTTTGGGATTGGGACAAACAACGCCTTCAATTCGATTCAAGCCTTCAATCAGCATATCTCTCCGACCAATATACTCTTCAATCACATCGCTCATATAACTATCGGGAATGTCCAAACAGGCTTCGGCGGCAGTGATACTCAAAATCGAAGGACTCAATCTTGCTTGTGCAAATTTAAGAACGGTCTTTATCAAGGTTTTGTTTCGAGAAACCAAACATCCCAATCTTGCACCACATGCGCTGTACCGTTTAGAAATCGAATCCATCACTACTGCATGATCTTCCAATCCTTCCACATTGAGGATAGAATGATGGATTTCGCCATCGTAAACAAACTCTCTATATACTTCGTCCACAAATAAAAACAAATCGTTGTCAATCACAATTTGCTTCAAAGTTTCCAATTCTTCTTTGGAGTACAAATAACCTGTTGGATTACTTGGATTGCAGATAAGAATGGCTCTTGTTTTGGGAGTAATCGCTTTTCGGAATGCTTCAATGGGCGGCAAGGCAAAACTGTCTTCGATGAAAGAGGTAATTGGTTTGACCACAATATCACCCATTGCTGCAAAACCATTGTAGTTCGCATAGCAAGGTTCGGGAATAATCACTTCATCTCCCGCATCCAAAGTCGCCAACATTCCAAATAAGATGGCTTCTGAACCGCCATTGGTCACTACTATTTCAGAAGGTGTGACATCAATTCCTACTCTTTCGTAGTAAGTAACCAGTTTTTCTCGGTAAGACAAGGGGCCTTCTGAATGGGTATAGGCTATCACTTCTTCCGAATAATTGCGGATGGCATCCAACATGACCTCGGGTGTTTTGATGTCGGGTTGTCCAATATTCAGATGATATACTTTTTTGCCCATGCTTTTTGCCTTGTCTGCAAAAGGAACTAATTTGCGAATCGGAGAGGCAGGAATGACCTGTCCTTTTTGTGAAATCTTTGGCATAAGA
>JBMYXW010000620.1:0-2842 GCA_049608825.1 Chitinophagales bacterium | reverse complement strand
CACCCAAAGATCGGTCGGTAGAGTAGAGGTAGCATTGGAAACGAGATGAATATACTGATTGCTAAACACATAACTTGCCTTCAAGGAAGTTTGTTCGTCAATCGTATAGCGCAAACTCAATCTGGGCGCAATGCCGAAATACGTTTCAATTGGTTCTCCTTTGGCATATCGAATGGTGTCACGTTGGGTTTCCGAAATACCTGTTTGGACAATATTTTGATAGGGACCAACTTGCCGAAAAGCCGAAGCCCGAATCCCCACATTTGCCTTTAATTTTTTGCCGATGCTGAACTCATCTTGAAAATAAACGGCTGCTTCGTGGGCATATTGTTGGGTCAGAGTATCGGTGTCAATCTCGGTATCTCCCACTTGTGCGTCAATCGTGTAGGGCGTGAAAGTGTGGTAAGTGTAATTTGCACCGTATTTGATGGTGTGCTTGGGATTGGGAAAATAGTCAAAATCCAGTTTGAAATTCCAGTCGTTTACGCCCGAATAAAGCGAAGAACTAAAATCATTGAAGTCCGTCTTCACTTCAAAATTGTATGAATTGTATATTGCCGAAACATTCAAAAACAGCTTGTTGCTAAACAGGTGATTCCAACGCATTGTTGCAGTTGCGTTTCCCCAAGGCATATCCAAATTGAATCCATCCGTAGAACGGTAATTCAACACATCTCGCCCAAAATATCCACTGGCGAAAATGCGGTCTTTCTCCGAAAACTGGTAGTTGATTTTGGTATTGAGGTCGTAAAAGAAATAACCATTCCCTTCAAAATTCGTTCCCCTCAAAAAGGGCTGCGCCAATACATCGGCATACGTCCGCCGCCCCGAAATCAAGATGGAACTTTTGTCTTTTACCAAAGGACCCTCTACTGTCAAACGAGAAGAAATCAAACCGATACCACCAGCCGCTTTCCACTCTTGATTGTTGCCTTCCTTCATTGACAACTCCAAAACGGACGACAATCGCCCTCCAAACTCTGCGGGCATACTTCCTTTGTGGAGCGTCGTGTTTTTGATAGCATCGGGATTGAAGACTGAAAAGAAACCAAACAAATGCCCTGTATTGTACACCACTGCTTCGTCCAACAAAATCAAATTTTGGTCAGGACCACCACCTCTCACATACAAACCTGAATTAATTTCACCCGACGACATTACGCCTGGCAACAACTGAATCGCCCGTAATACATCGACTTCCCCCAACAAAGCAGGCAAAGATTTAATGCTTTCGATGGACAAATCCACTCGTCCCATATCCGTACTTTCCACATTTTCGTCCTTGCGTTTGGCTGTCACTTCAAAAATATCTTCAAGCAGAATACCGTCTTCAATCATTTTGAAGTTGTAGGTCGCATCTTTATTGAGTTCTATTTCAATTTGTTGAGTGCTATAACCCAAAAAAGAGGCTTCAATTTTATACACGCCTTCGGGCAAGGTCAGCGAATAAAAGCCGTATAGATTGGCGGAAGTACCTTGTATTTTGTTGTCGCTGTTATAGACATTTGCGCCAATGAGCGTTTCGCCTGATTGAATGTCTTTGATGTAGCCGCTTAGGGTGTATTGGGTTTGGGCGTGGGTTTGAAGGGGAGGAAAAGTAAGGATGAATAAACTTAGGAATTGAAGTATGTATTTGTATTTCATTGTTTTTTTGTCAAGTCATAAAATTTACTAAGCTACAATGTTTTAGAACGAGATAAAGTTCATAAGTGTGGGTTGTTTTTCGATGCTAATGTATTTGATTCACTATTTTTGTGGTTGTACAAAAATACTTCATTACTCATTATTCAATAACCTTCCAAGCTGGACTATTCAAAAAGCTAATAGTGGTTGCTTTGGGTAGTCCAGAAAGAATGTATTTTTGCGTAGGTTTTTATTTACCATAGCCGTCAAGCTACGATAATTTGCTCTGAAAGGATATCAGTAATGCCCCTATTCTCTTTGTTTGCTAGTGCCCTTTCAGGGCTAAAATATCCTTTTTTCGTTTCTTAGGGCGATTGCCCTAAGCTATTGCTTTTGCCCCTTTGGGGCGTGCTTTACAAATATCTTATTCTTAGCTTGACAGCTATGATTTAATTTACACAAACACAAACTTATGACAAATACCAAAACTCGTTTGAGTGTAAACATCAACAAAATCGCTTGGTTAAGGAATGCAAGAGGCGGAAATTTACCGAATTTGCTACAAATGGCACAAGATTGTGAACGATTTGGTGCAGAAGGAATTACGGTGCATCCTCGCCCCGATGAACGACACATCAAATACCAAGATGTCTATGATTTGAAGCCTTTGGTGACCACGGAATTTAATATGGAAGGTTATCCAAATGAACGCTTTTTGAAATTGGTAGATGAGATTCGCCCCGAACAGTGTACGCTTGTGCCTGACCCTCCTAGTGTAATTACTTCAAATGCGGGTTGGGATACTGTTAAACATCACGATTTTTTGAAAAAAATAGTTGCATCTTTGCAGGACAAAGGCATACGTGTGTCGCTTTTTGCAGAACCCGAAAAACATATCATGGAAGGGGCGGCAAAAGTGGGAACGGATAGGGTGGAATTTTATACAGGACCTTATGCTGAACATTATCATGAAGATCGTGTAAAAGCAATTGCGCCTTATTTGGAAGCGGCTGAATATGCGGTGGAATTGGGCTTGGGTATCAATGCAGGACATGATTTAAACTTGGACAATCTTCAGTATTTACAGCAAAATATGAAGGGTTTGTTGGAGGTTTCGATTGGTCATGCTTTGATTAGTGATGCTTTGTATTATGGCTTAGAGAAGACGATTGGCTTGTATTTGGCGGAATTGAAGGTGTAGTGATTAGTAGAGTTAAAA
>JBMYXW010000619.1:0-2842 GCA_049608825.1 Chitinophagales bacterium | reverse complement strand
AAACGCTACAAAGAACAAACGACCCCCTATTATGCCGCTGCTCGACTGTGGGTAGATTCCATCATTGACCCTGCCGAAACCCGAAATATTATTTCTATGGGTATTGAAGCAGCAAACCATGCGCCAATCACAAAAGAATACAATGTAGGAGTGATTCAAACATAATTGAGCTTTCTTGTGTTATACTTTTTTTACATTCAATACGCAAAAAATATTATAACATCATGTTCCAACAAGCCCTTAACTACAATGCTTTATTCGCATTTGTATTGTTTACTCTATTCAGTCTATCAATTCAAGCACAAGATCATACCTATAAAATTGTCTCCAATCCTTTTGATACCAAAGTATTAATTGCACAAGAGGAGGATGGTAACTGGACACTAGTCAAAGAAGAAAGCACACTCCAAAAAGCTATTGAAGAAGAGTACTACGATGGTACTAAAATCACTCAAGTAGAACTAACCGAACAAAACGGCATTTTTTATCTTTCTGCTGAAGGTACAGTTTCCAATGGCAGTGAAAAAATCCTTCGATTGAGTTTGGAAAAAAATACAGACCCTCCAACAGAATTGTACCTCACTACCCACTCCAAATTAGAGTCTTGTTATGCTGTCAGATGCGATGTACAAGATTTTGCAGAAGGCACCTGTATCTGCAATGAACCTGTCGAATTCGGAATGTCGAGCTACCAAGCTCAAGACGGTTTTTTCTTGACCAAAAAAGGTTTAGGCGGATTGATTACTGCCAAACGTCTCAAACAATCTGCCCAAAAACTGCCTCTTTCTCGCTCCTTGATTCCGATTCAAACGGTTTTGGGACATATAGATGGGCTCGTTTTGACCTTCAATCAAGAACGCCTACACAAAGCCATTCAAGAAGAATTGGTTACGCCTACTCAAATTACCAAAAGTTTCATTGTGGCAGGAAATGAAGGCAAACACTACTTGTTGGCAAAAGGAACAGAAGGTACTTATGTCAACTATGCTCGAATGAAGCTAAGTCTCAACGGGAAAGGCGAATTGTACATCACTCCTTCTTCTACTTTGGAAATCTGCCGAACCAATTGTGGTGATGTAGGAAGCTTCACAATGGGCGGTGAATGTGAATGCTTGACGACCAACAATGAGGCAAAAGATTTTCGATTTACTTCAAAATCCAATTTTATCAATACATCCGCAGGTATTGGTTCACTGTTTAAAGAACAAAAATAGTTCACTTTATAGAGGAGAGAGGTAGGAAACAAGAAGTAGGCTGAATTTTGGCAACTAATTAACTGACTGTTAATCTATTCAAAATTTATCATTCAAAATTGTACGTTACTTCAATTTCAAATGAAGCAAGGTAAAAAAGAAAATTGCTCCATAACCGACCATGAGTAGCAAATGAAAAGCCAAAAACATCGTGTTTTGAAGATAGACTCCTGCAATGGATGCTCCCAAAAAATAGAGTGCCATAAAACCTTCCAAAAAAGTGGTCATCGGAATTTTGGAGGCTAAATATTTGCGTTTCTGAACGGTGTCAGTTAAGCCTTTGATATTGAATTTGGGCGTGCGAACAAAAGGGGATTTTTTGCCGATGAAACCTTGAAGGACTGCAAAGGTATTGTGGAGCGACAAGCCCATAGACAATGCCAAAAACAAAGGAAACAAAACAATAAACTTCAATAACATTTTCAAATACGGTTCTTTCTTCAATTCGGCTTGAACATTGGCAACATAATAAATCGCAATGATGGACATCCAACCAATTAGAAATACTGTGAAAATATGTCGGTTGATGCCCAATTCGGGTATGATGTGAATCAATGGGACACTAAAAACGCCCAAGATAAACACAAATACAAACACACTGCTTGCCAATAAGTGTATGGTGGTATGTATTTTTTTAATGAATGGCAGTTTGGATCTCCAAACCGTGGGGAGCATTTTTCGGGCAGTTTCTGCGCCTCCTTTCATCCACCGAAACTGTTGGGATTTCAAACCATTCATTTCTACGGGAAGCTCGGCGGGAGAACCAATTTTTTCGAGGTAAACGATTTCCCATCCCTTCAATTGGGTTCGGATGCTGAGGTCGAGATCTTCAGTGAGGGTGTCTGCTTCCCATCCTCCTGCATCTTCGATGGTTTTTTTGCGCCAAACACCTGCCGTTCCATTGAATTGAAGCATACAGTTTCCCGCTTTTCTGCCCTGCTGTTCAACGGTAAAATGAACATTCAATTGAAGGGCTTGTAGTCGGGTGATTAGGGAATAATCTTGGTTGATGTGTTGCCACCGGGTTTGTACTACTCCCACTTTTGGGTTCTTGAAATAGGGAATGGTGCATCGTAAAAAATCAGGTCGAGGCAAAAAATCGGCATCAAATATCGCCAAAAATTCTCCTTTTGCATGAACCGTTCCTTCCTTCAATGCCCCCGCTTTGAAGCCTTTTCGGACAGGACGGATGATTTGTTCGATTTGGAAACCTTTGGCTTTGTATTCCTCTACTTTTCGACGGGTAATTTCCACTGTTTCGTCCGTAGAGTCGTCCAAGATGTGGATTTCAAAACGGTCTTTGGGGTAATCAAATTTGGTGATATTGTCTATCAAGCGTTCTACTACATACATTTCATTGAAGATGGGCAGTTGAACTGTCACAAAAGGCAGCTCTTCTTGCTCGAAGCCTTGAGGCGCTACTCCATTTTTGTTTTTCCAATAGTACCGTTTATAATTGAATAAGAGATGAAATTGGAATAGGCAATAAATCGTAATGTAAACGAGTGCGAGGGTATAGATGATGAGGATAGAATAGTATAATATTGACATTGGTTGTTTCCGTTTATCCTTTTGTGGTGAAATCTTTA
>JBMYXW010000618.1:0-2850 GCA_049608825.1 Chitinophagales bacterium | reverse complement strand
GATTTTTAAAGTATCGTTTTTAAACTTTTCAAAAATTTGTTTTGTTCTACTTAAATCATGAGGAACATCTACAGTTAAAGTAATATTAGAATAATCTTTTTCATCAACTTTTACTAAAAGTTCACCTTTTTTTATATTATCACCAATATTGTGATTTATTTTTTTAATTACTCCTGAAATCTCACTTTTTATGGTTGTTTTTGAATATTCTTCCCAAACATCTTTGTGATTGAAAACATAATTGTCTGTTTTGGAAAAAAAGTAGATTGTGTCGTGTTTTCTATTGAAGTAATTAGTTGAAGATTCCCTCTCTTTGTAAGCCCATATTATTTCATTCAAAAAATTACTTCCCCCAAAAACCTCATCCATCAATATTTTTACATAGTGCCCAATATGCCAATCCAAATGAACATAAATACTTGCAGTATCAGACATAATAGACCTAATTGCCATCAGGTTTTCATACATCCAATTGAGGTAATCTTCCTTTTGCCAAATATCGCCATACATGGTTTCTTCAAAAGATTTTAGCCCTTCGGCATCCAATTTTTCTTCCGCTTTTTTTACTTTTTCTGCCAATTTGGGATTTTTGCGGATATAGACTTTTTTGGCATAATCCGCTCCACTCGCAAAAGGCGGGTCGATATACACCAAATCCACTTTGATGCCCTGTTCTTTGAGGTAGGCACAAGCCGAAAGACACTCGCCCCGAATGACCAAATTTTCGCTATTGTCGCCTACTTGTTCTTGTTTTTGTACTTCGTAGTAGGGCATTCCCCTTTGTATTTTGGAAATAACCTTGTCATTGTCACGGTATCGGAGCACTCTTTGTGTGCGGGTGATGTTGTCCAGTACAGCTTGTCCTTCCACAGTATTGGGAACGTAGGGTATATATTTGATTGGCATATTTTAGTCCTTAAAAAAATGTTCGATTTTGGTATTGATTGTCACGATGTTTTTGGCGATGTCTGTTCCATCTTCCAAGTAAAGAAAATCAAAGCGTTGATAACCAAACTTCTCGTTGTTTTGTTGAAGGAATTGGGTTTCCACAAACTGCTTTTTGGCTATAAAAACGGGGTCGTTTTTGAAACCTTCGCCTTTGGTTTCGACCAAAAGAGCTTTGTGTATTTTGCTTTTATCGTTTCGTTGGAGAATCAAAAAATCGGTGGTATAACGCCCGATGTTTTTCCAGTTCTTTCCATTTTTGGCAAAACAATGAATGACAAATTCTGTCAATCCACGTTCGCCATTGTAATAAACCTCCAATCCTTGGTTTTTGAAGTTTTCGAGTTGAAGTGTTTTTTGAAGGATTTCTTTTTCAAACCCACTTTGTACAAAATTGTAGGGCAGATAATGAAAGGTCTTGTTTTTGGAACGAACAGCTAAAGAGTAATCGTATTGTTTTTGGTATGCTTCAAAAGAGGGAAACATATCACCCATACCTTGTTCCTCCAATATGGCTTTTGCTTTGTCGTATTTGGTTTTTACTTCTTGCAGGTCAATTTCTACACTTCCATCTGATTTGTCCAATTGTAGAATTTTATCTGTATCTATTTTATTGGGATACAATTTCTCGTTTTGCTCTGCTGCTGCCAATTTATCCACCAATAGCAAACTGGCATTTTGAGGGATGATTTCGCTATCAGTTTGAAGGCTTCGTTTGATACTGAAAGCCAAGCGAATTTGACTATTGATTTGATAACGGTCGTAGAGGTCGTTCCACAATTGGAGGTTGTTTTCGGTATAGCTTATTTTTTGGAAAATGGATTGCAGTTGTTCGTCAAACTGATGCAAAGCATTGGCTTTGATGCTACCAAAACTTTCTTTGGCAATGTTGTAAATCCACTGGTTGTAGTGGGCTACTTCAAAGCCCGTTTGTTTCATAATCGCAATATCACCTTCCTCCAAATTGCTCATTTCGGTGGTAGTGACCAAAGCTGATGTTTTGTAGGCTTCAATGTTTTGTGCTAAATGCGTCAATTTTTGTTGGGTATTGGCAGTTTGTTCTTCTTCAATGGATTGGTATTTGACTTGGAGTTGGTAAAAATCGACTTTGGGTAAATTCAAAAAGTCCGTTCTTGGGAAACGTTCTACCCAATCTATTTTTTTGTCTTTTTTGAGATTGTTTAGTTCAGAAATAGAGGTGTGTTGTTCCTTTTTGAGTTGGGCATTGAGTGTTTGAGCATTGTAGTCATTGAGCCAAATCAAAGCGGTCTCGTCTTGGTTTTCATCCACTTGTCGGAGGCAGCGGCAACTGGTTTGTAAGACCATGTTTTTGGGGCTGTCACCTTTTTGGGAAAGGATTACTCCCGTCAAACTCGGACAGTCCCAACCTTCTTTTCCGACTTGTACCAATAGGATGTACTTTTTTTTGGAAATTGGCAAATCCAATGAACGAAACTCCAATTCACTACCTGCTGGTTGCGGATATTGCCTGTTGCCTTTGTGAAATCGCAGTATTTCGGAAGGATGTATCTTCAATTCTCCCGTCAGAAAGGGGTAAACTTCTTGTTCCAATACTTCAATTTTGGTACAATAAATGGCGATTTTGGCAATCGTACCATTTTGATAGACTTTGTTGGCATATTCATTTTGAAAATCTTCGATTCCTTTTTGGATAATCTGAAAGCGGTCGAGTTGATAGCCAATTTTCACCTTTGGTGTTTTCAAAAAACTTTTGATAGCCGTGACCAAAGGATAATAATAGACGGTGTTGGTGATTTGCGAAAACTTGAAAAAAGTGTTTTCATTGACTTGGATTTTATCCGCTTTGGATAAATAGGGCGTTCCCGAAAAACCCAGAACAGTTGTAATGTTTCCCGTATTTTGCCACTTATTGACGACCTGACG
>JBMYXW010000617.1:0-2852 GCA_049608825.1 Chitinophagales bacterium | reverse complement strand
ATTCTAAAATCTCAGAAACAACTCTTATTGTATATGGATTATCTTCTCCAGTTGGAAGCATTGGTTTAATACCTCTTAATGCTAAGTTTCCGTGTCCGATTTCTCTTCGGCTCGTACCTCTCATTGGTTTGGCTTCGCCCGTAGAAAACGGAGGGAAGTTGTAGTGCAACATGAAGTTGGAGAAAGAAAGCCCAGTTGCTTTGTCGTGCATTTGTTCGTCTTGCTTCGTTCCCAAAGTACAAGTCGTCAAAGACTGAGTTTCCCCTCTACAAAACAAGGCACAGCCGTGTGGAGAAGGCAATAAGTCGGTTTCAATCAACAAAGAACGAACTTCATCCAACTCTCTACCGTCTAATCGAGTACGATCTTCCAAAATCATTTTTCGGATAACTGCTTTTTCTACTTTTTTGAAGTATTTCTTCGCCAAACTAACTCTATCCGCATCAGGTTCTTCTTCTTCTCCAAATAAGGTTTCAATTAACTCATCCTTGATAGTTGAGAAAGATTCTCCTCTGTTTTTCTTGCTCAAAGCACCTTTGGCTACTTCGTATATTTTGTCACTGGTCAATTCAGCTACCTGTGCATGCAATTCTTCATCGCCTACAGGCTCCTCAATTTCCCGTTTTTCTTTGCCGCAAATTGCAGCCAATTCATTTTGTGCTTGACACTGAATCTTAATCGCTTCGTGACCTACCTTGATGGCTTCAATCAAATCTTCTTCCGAACATTCTTTTGTCTCACCTTCAACCATCATCACATTCTCCTCAGTAGCTCCCATCAAGATATTCAGGTCGGCTTTTGCCAAGTCTGATACAGAAGGGTTGACAATGAAATTGCCCTCTACCCGTGCCACCCTTGCTTCCGAAATCGGTCCTTTGAAAGGAATGTCTGATACAGAAATTGCAGCTGAAGCCGCCAAACCTGCTAAAGCATCAGGCATCACTTCTGGATCTGACGAAATCAAGGAAATTAATATTTGTGTTTCGTTGTAGTATTCATCTGGAAACAAAGGACGCAATGCTCTATCCACCAAACGACAAATCAAAATTTCGTATTCTGAAGGTCTTGCTTCCCTTTTGAAGAATCCTCCAGGAATACGTCCTGCGCTTGCAAATTTTTCTTGATAATCAACTGATAATGGGAAAAAATTCATTCCCGGTTTTGGCTCTTTTTTTGATACCACAGTAGCCAATAAAACTGCATCTCCCATACGCACCAACACAGCACCATCTGCTTGTCGGGCAAGTTTACCTGTTTCTATAGTTACTTCTCTTCCATCTCCAAGATCTATTGTTTTGGAGAATACCTTCCAATTGCTCATAAGCTATTTTTAAAGGGGTTAATCATGCGACAACCGCATGTTGTTTGATTTAATATATTGTCTATCAATTTCTAAGTATTGTTATTGTTTGTCGTCGACTCATTATGAATAAAAACAAAGTAGGACGGAGTTTATTCCGTTCATAAACAGCCTACTCGGACTAATGCAAATTCAAAATCAATATTTATTCATTCAAAATTCCTAAGGCGGGATAACAGCTTTGTTCCAATTCAAATTAGTTTGTTTTCATATACCTTATTAAACTTCAAAGTCTCAAAAATAAAAATGAGCATAAAAATCGAGTATTTCACTTCAATTTTTATGCTCATTTTTTACAAAATTTTATCTTCTCAATCCTAATTTCTGAATGATTTCTCTATAACGGGTAATATCTTTGTTTTGAAGGTAACGCAAGAATTTACGTCGTTTACCTACCATCAAAATCAAAGACCTTCTTGTTACATGGTCTTTGTGATTCTTTTTCAAATGCTCTGATAGATGATTAATTCTTTTGGTCATAATAGCTATCTGTGCCTCATAAGACCCTGTGTTTGTTTCTGATCCTCCGAACTCTTTGTATAGTGCTTTTTTGTCTTCGGATGTTAAGTATGTATTCATATCAATTAATAAAATTAGATTAAATTTTTATTTTATTTTTCAAATTTGCTGCAAAAATACGCTTTTTTATACAATTTTGTCAAAAAAACAAAAATACAATGCAAAAACAAAAAATAGTTGTTTTGACAGGCGCAGGAATCAGTGCTGAAAGCGGTATTGCAACATTTAGAGGAAGTGGTGGATTGTGGGAAGGTCACGACATTATGGAGGTCGCCTCTCCAAAAGGTTGGGCGAAAAATCCCGAATTGGTACTCAACTTTTACAACCTTCGCCGAGCGGATGCTTTCAAGGCCGAACCCAATGCAGCGCACAAGGCTTTGGCAAAATTGGAGGAAAAATATGAGGTACAAATCGTCACGCAAAATGTGGACAACCTTCACG
Organism: Chitinophagales bacterium; assembly: GCA_049608825.1. Lineage (GTDB taxonomy): Bacteria > Bacteroidota > Bacteroidia > Chitinophagales > UBA2359 > JAUHXA01. The sequence continues at coordinate 532 of JBMYXW010000617.1, read as the reverse complement.
AAAGAGGTGGTTCTACAAAGGTCTTGCATTTGCATGGTGAAATCACCAAAGTTCGCAGCACTCGCTACCCCGAATTGGTCTATGATATTGGAGACAAGGAAATATTGATGGGCGACTTCTGCGACAAAGGCGCACAACTCCGCCCCGATATTGTGTGGTTTGGAGAAGCTGTTCCGATGATAGAACAGGCATTAATGCACGCACACGATGCAGATATGTTCATGGTGATTGGTACTTCAATGGCGGTTTACCCTGCCGCTTCTTTGATTCACTATGTAGCTGCCAATGCACCCAAATATTTGATTGACCCTTTTATTCCCGAAGGCGTGGACAATATCCCGAACTTGACGGTTATTGAAGAAAAAGCAACGGTTGGAGTGACGAGATTGGTAGAGGAATTGTTGGCTTCTTAAAACTCAAACTCAAAGTACAAATTCAAACTCAAGGATATTATTGGTTTAGTATCAAACCCACACTGCAAATATCTCTTTGTTATCGTATTGAATCCATTCTTTGCGCCAAGTTTTCTTGG
>JBMYXW010000616.1:0-2854 GCA_049608825.1 Chitinophagales bacterium | reverse complement strand
ATTTTTGGAGGGCTTTTTACATTCTAATCAAAAGAAGAAATCGTTATTCAAAAACTCAAACTGCTCGTTTCCCAATATTTACTTGGGCTTGCATTTGAGTTTTGAATTTGAAGTTGAAGTTGTCTTACTTCTCGTCTTCTTCCATTTGTTTTTTCAATTGAGAAAGTACAGACAAATCACCCAAAGTCGTTTTATCACTTTGCTTGTTCGTTTTGCGAACACGCTCTGATGTTTGTTTACGCTCTGTTTGTTTTTGTTGTCTTTCTTGTTCGTATTGTTCGTCTTTCTTCAATTTCCAGCTATCAGCATGTGAAACAATGATACGTTTGTCATTGCGGTCAAACTCTCTGATACGGAAAGTAAGTGTTTCGTCCAATTGTGCGTTAGAGCCATCTTCTTTTTTCAAGTATTTGTTTGGTGCAAATGCTTCCAAACCGTAAGGCAAGGCAACAATGCCACCTTTGTCGTCACGCTTGATGATAGTTCCAGTATGCTCTGATCCTCTTGGGAATACAGTCTCGAAAGTATCCCATGGATCCTCTTCGATTTGTTTGTGTCCGAGAGACAGTTTGCGAGCTTCTTGGTCAATGCCCAAAATAACTACTTCAAGCTGCTGACCAACTCTTGTATATTCTGATGGGTGATTGAAGCGTTTGGTCCAAGATAAGTCTGAAATGTGAACCATTCCACCGATTCCTTCTGCCAATTCTACAAATACACCATAAGGAGTCAAGTTTTTGACTTCTCCTGAGTGCTTGCTGCTGATAGGGAAGGTATCTTTGATGCTGTCCCATGGATCTGCTTGAAGCTGCTTGATACTCAAAGACATTTTTCGGTCTTCTCTGTCCAATGTAACGATTTTAGCATCGTACATTTCACCTAATTGGAAGTACTCACGAGCATTAACCGGTTGGTTGCTCCAAGAAACTTCTGATACGTGAATCAAGCCTTCTACACCTGGAGTGATTTCCAAGAATCCACCGTAATCTTCGATATTGACGATTCGTCCTTTGATAGAAGAACCTTCTTTGAGTTCTTCGTCCAATACATCCCATGGATGTGGAGTCAATTGTTTTAGACCGAGTGAGATACGTTTTTTAGCATCATCAAAATCTATTACAACTACATTCAGTTTCTGACCATTCTCCAAAATTTCGGAAGGATGGTTGATACGTCCCCAAGAAATATCGGTGATGTACAACAAGCCATCAACACCGCCCAAGTCGATAAATGCACCGAAATCGGTAATGTTTTTGACAGTACCTTCCAATACTTGACCTTTCTCCAACTGAGCAATGATTTTCTGACGTTGGTCTTCCAAATCACTCTCAATAAGAGCTTTGTGAGAAACAACTGCATTCTTAATGGCTTCATTGATTTTCACCACTTTGAATTCCATTGTCACCCCTACATAAGCATCATAATCAATGATAGGCTTCACATCAATTTGTGAACCAGGTAAGAAAGTTTCCAATCCAAATACATTCGCAATCAAACCACCTTTGGTTTTGCTGATTACTGTACCTGTCACCAAAGTATCGTTTTCGTGGGCACTAACAATGCTTTCCCATGCACGCAATAATTTGGCATTTTTTCGAGACAATCTCAATTGTCCTCTATCATCCTCTTTCTCTAATACATAGACTTCTACCTCATCGCCTTTTTTCAAGTCAGGCATCAAGTCTCTAAATTCAGAAGTAGATACCAAACCATCTGATTTGAAACCTACATCCAATACAACATCTGAATCGGTGATAGCTTCCACTATACCTGTTACAATTTCATGCTCGTTGAGGGTCTTAAAAGTACCATCATACATGTCGTACAGCTTGTCGTATTCTACTTCTTGATAATTTTGCTCGGCTCTTTTTCCCAATGTCCAATCAAACTCATCATGAGAAGCGGGTACTGCTGGCACTACTTCTTCCTCAACTACCTCAGCCTTAGCTTCAGGTGCCGGTGTTTCGGTAGCTTCTACATTCGCTGCAACAACTTCTTCGTTATTGTCAGCATTTGTTTCTGTTTCGTTTTGTGGTTCCACTGCTTCTGATTTGACATCATCAGCGGAACTGTCTGTCACAACAGGAGTATCCTGTTGATTTTCAGTTTGTTCGTTGTTTAGTTCGTTCTCTGTCAAGATCGACTTTTTTTTAAAAAATTATAAAATATGGTTTCGTTCGTTTATTCCTTCAAATAAATTGAAGAAAATAAGTCTGCAAAGGTACGTTTTTTACTTCAATATTTTAAAGCTATTCACTATTTTATCAAAGTCCCCTAAGTAGCTGTCTCGTCGTTCGTCCCAACCCCAAAGCACTAATTGAAACAAGTGTTGTTCTGCTTCAAAAAATACCAACCGATATAAAATTCTTTTTTCGACCTCCCCCTCTCCTACTTTCCCAACAACTTGTATATGGTAAGCTGGATTTGCATCCATTTCTACTCTCGAACTGTCTAAACGCAAGGGGTTTTTCAAAACTCCTTCTAATTTCCCTAATTCTTGATGGTAATACTCTTCCAAACTCAACTTTGCAGTTGATACAGGCTGATCTATCACCAAGACGTAAATATTTCTATAAAAACTGGCATATTGCAAACTGGCATTTTCGCCCAATGTTTTTTCTGTTTCCTTTTTCATATAGTTTGGAAACGAAATCGCATATTTCACTTTTCCATCATTGCTTACCAATTGTACTTCCTGCAATTCGCCTGAATAGGTACAAGAATTGACAAATAACACACAGAAAAATAGAAATAATATTGAAGATAAAGAGGTCATTCTATTCATAGACATATTTTTTTGAAGGTGCAAATGTAGGTAAAATTCATTTTCACCTACAAAACATTGAAGTTGAAA
>JBMYXW010000615.1:0-2854 GCA_049608825.1 Chitinophagales bacterium | reverse complement strand
TCATTGGCAGCTCTAAAGGTGATTGTATCAAAAATTAGCTCATCTTCTTTATACTTTTTAACTACTTCTGCATCGCGTGAAACAGGCTTGACCTTGGCTTTTGTAGTAATAGTTGGCGGTTTTGACGGGCATGGGTTTGCCGAGTAGAATGTCGGTGGAGCTGTCTAAGCGTTTGGATAGGTCGGTCAGAAAGGGTTGGTGGAAAACCATGAGTTTGGAGGTGTTTGCCTTTTCCATGATGTATTGAAGGAGGTCAAAGGAAGGTAGGGATTTGACTACAATTCTAAAATCGGCATCGGGTTTGAGATTCGCTTTTAGGGTATCGATGTTTTTGTCTAAGCGGTCTAAGTCGATGATGAGAGAGGGAATGGCTCGGTAGTGGTTTTGAAGGGCTTGGTTGAGTTGGGAGAAGTAGGTGTTGGTCATTTTTGAATTCATTTGATGCTGCTTTATTTTCTTATATTGGCGTAAGTCTTTTGCCTGTTCTTTTTCTTGATAAAAAGAACCAAAAATCAAGACCAAGCTTGATTGCTTAACGCAAAAAAAGAAAAAAGAGGCTAAACAGCTTGAAACTTGATTCCGCTTCGCTTCATCTTCAAACAGCAATCTGTTCTTAACGCCTATTTTCTCTTTTTTTACTACAATCAAGAAGGGTCGGATCTTACTGTGTTTTGTATAAATATTCAAGCCTGTAAGGCTTCTAAAAACCACAAAGTATTCACAAAAAAATGCCCGTTCATTGTCCACACTTGAGCGAAATACTTGTTGCAAGTCTCTTGACTTGCATATAAAAGTAAGGAGTGTGGGCACTCTTTGCAAGGGTTTTTGTTCAAGCCAAGAGACTTGAACAGGCGTAGAAAAAATCATAAGCCAAACAAATCCCGAAAATAAGGACTGATAAAAATTTCATCTGGGTCTTGCTCGGCTTGATGCTTCAAAAATACGTCAAATTTCGGATACAATTCGTGGACATCTTGGGCGGTGAGCGTATTCATTTTGCCCCAATGTGGTCGCCCTCCATGCGCTCGACAAATAGCTTCCATCTCTTTGAAGAAGGGCAGAGGGTCTTTTTTGTGGTAAGCGTGAAAAGCGATGTAGGCGGAATCTCTGCCATAAGCAGGGCTAATGTACATATCGTCACCTTTGACAAATCGGTTTTCAATTGGGAAATTGATGGGGTATTTTTGGGTTTTGAAGGCTCGGATGACTTCCTTCAATACGTCTCTGTGGGCTTCAATCGGGATGTTGTATTCCATTTCGTGAAACTTGACCAAACGCTCCGTAGCGTAAATTTTGTGGCTGTGATAAACTTTGTCAAAATTGGAAATCGTGCTTGCACCGAAGTTGGCAACCCAAGCGTTTTTGGAGGGAAAGCGGTAGGCATATTCGGCAAGTGCCATAAAGCCATAATTTTCGATAAAAGAATCTGAAAAACGACTGAACCAGCCTATTTTATTGGCTTCACTTTTGGCAATATTGGAAGTTTTTGTCCATGTTTTTTCGGTGTGAGGCATCCAATAAAATTCAAAATTTCGGTTTTCACGATTGCGTTGGTCAATGCTGTTGAGAACATCGATTAAGGCTTCGTTTCGGTTTTGGAGTTTGAGGCGATAGGCAGGAACGCATTGAAGGGTGATTTGGGTGATAATTCCCAATGTTCCCAATGATACTTGTGTGGCTTTGAAAAGTTCTCGCTTACCGGTTTCGGAACAAGAGACGATTTCGCCCTTTCCATTCACAAACTTCAATGCCACAACTTGCGTGCTGATTGTTCCCAATTGCAGTCCTGTGCCATGTGTGCTTGTACTGATAGTGCCGCCAATGGATTGAACATCAATGTCACCGAGGTTTTCCATTGCCATGCCTTCTCGAAACAACAAATCTCCCAAAAGCCTCAATTTTGTACCTGCTTTTACGGTCGCTTGGTATTTGATTTTGTCCACTTCAATTAGACCTTGATATTTATCGAGACTGACAAGTATTTGGTTGGTTTTGTAGAGAGGGGTGAAGGAATGACCCGAACCAATAATGCGGATGGTTTTTTGCTGTTCCAAAGCCTTCAAGACGATTTGCTGAACTGCTGATTCGTTTTCGGGATAGGCAATGATTTTGGGATGGTATTCGATGTAACCTGACCAGTTTTTCATTTGGGGTTTCTTTTTAGTTAGGCAATTCCAATGTTAGTTTGGTCAATTCTCCTTCTTCAATCATGTTGTTTAGATTTCTATCAATTAAAATAACCAAATACAATTCGGCTATTTTTTCATTTTGAAGGGGTAATTTTTCACGATTTATTGAAAATGAATTAATAACGAATTCAAACCTCCAATTATCGTTTTTTTGTCCAATGAGTTTAAGTCTATTGGATGTTTCGTTTTCATAAAAGAGGTAATGATGTGCTTCATTGTTTATGATTAAAGACTCATATCCACCTTTTGCTGCTGCCATTCCTGTTCCTCCTCCAAAGTAAGAAATATCTTCAATTTGCTGCCCAATATGGATTTGCTCAAAGGCTTGTTTATCTGTCAATGCTGCAATTTGGGCAGCATAAAATTCTTTTCTTTCTGGGGCGTATTTTTTGTTGTAAAACCGAATGGAAAATTTGTCGTCTGTAATCTCAATACTTTGGGACTCAGATTCTATCAAGTTTTCTTTTCCTTCTTGATAAACAACGATTTTGTGGAGACTTTCCATTTGATTCTTGTCTTTAACTGTTAGGCAAGATGAATGGAAGAGTAGGATTATTAAAAATGTCAGAATGGCTTTCATTGATTTTGTTTTTTGGGTTGCCAAATAGGATAAACTTACGTTTTGTATCAGTTACTGTAAAAAAATAATAAGGATAAAAGTTCCA
>JBMYXW010000614.1:0-2866 GCA_049608825.1 Chitinophagales bacterium | reverse complement strand
AGTTCTTCTACCATTTCGTCAAAAGAGTAACCTTCTTCAATCAAATTGGTGTAAGCGTGTTTGGGTAAACTTGTGGTGTGACTCAACAAATTTCGGATGGTAAGATCTTCTGTATTTTTTTTCTCTGCAAGGTAAAAGTTAGGTAAATATTTGGTCACTTTATCGTCCCAATTCAATAAACCGTCTTCCACTAATAAGCCCGTCAAAACGGGCGCAAAACCCTTAGAAACAGAACCTAATCTAAAAATGGTGTTTTCATCAATCGCCTCATTGGAGGTTGCAGCTCTTGTTCCAAAACCTTTGGACATCACTACTTCGCCATTTTTCACAATCGCAATTGCTGCCCCTGGTGTATGGGTACTTTCCATCAATAAATCAGCAAGATTTTCGTATTCATGTAGCATGGAAGGCAACCACAAAGCGACTGCTTCTGGAGGTAAATCTGATTTTGTGCGGAGAGAATAGCCTGCATCAGTAAGTGAATTGGAAACAAACAGTAAAAATAGTAGCAAGAAAATTCTGCTCATGTAAGTTTAATGTTGGTGAAAGAATGTTTGATTATGGGTGAGCAAACATTTTAGTAACAAAGTTATGCCATTTTTACGAATTTCAATGACTTTTATTGTATGCAGGCTTTGAAAATACCGAATATACTTTCAAAAAGCGTAATTTAACTTTTTACAGAACCTTCTCTTTTTCTTACTGTTTGAAGGGAGAATCAAATTTTAAAATGAAAGAATGAAGTACGTATTATTTTTTATTTGCATGATTTTCTTATTGTTAAGCTGTTCGAGTGCTAAAAATATCCAATTTACAACAGAGGTAAAAGCACCTGATTATAGCAATTCCGATGATTGGGCTTCACTTCCCTCCAAAAAAGACCCTGCGGATTTAGTGCCTGTCAATACGCTCAAAAACGAACAAGAAACGGCGAAAGTAGATGTTTTTTTTGTGCATCCAACAACGCTAACCAAAGGCGACGAATGGAATGCAGCGATTGACAATCAAGAACTCAATGATAAAACCGATGATTCAACTATCAAATTGCAGGCGAGTGCCTTCAATGGAAGTGGGCGAATTTACGCGCCTCGCTACCGTCAGGCAAATTTGAAGGTTTTCTACAAAGAGTCGGGAACAAAACCCGCAAAACAAGCATTGGAGTTGGCTTATGAAGATGTCAAAACTGCTTTTCAGTATTACCTCGACAACTACAATGACAATCGCCCAATCATCATCGCAAGTCACAGTCAAGGCACACTTCATGCCACCAAATTGGTGAAAGAGTTTTTTGACAATCCCGAATGGAAAGACCGTTTGGTAGCGGCTTATTTGGTAGGGTATGCGGTTCGCCCAAATGATTTTGAACATATCGAACCCTGCAAAATGGCAGCACAAACCAACTGCTATGTGAGTTGGAATACTAAAGGTTGGAACTTCAAAATGACTCCATTCTACAAAGGCGGAACGACTACGAATCCAATCAATTGGACACTTGACGGAACGTATGCAAGTCGTGAGGAAAACAAAGGTGGCGTTTTGACAGGTTTTGACGAAATAAAAGAAGGCATCAACGATGCTCAAGCGAAAGACGGGGTGATTTGGATTCACAAACCCAAAATTCCCTTTGCTTTTTTGTACTTCTCCAAGAATTTTCATGTTGGAGATTACAACCTTTTTTGGATGAATGTTAGGGAGAATGTGGCGGAACGAGTGGTAAATTATTTGAAGTAAAAAAAGGCTTCCAAGCAATACTGCTCAGAAGCCTTCAATAAAAAACTTAAATATACATCAACTAACAGTCATTTTATTTCTTATTTAGATTTATGATGTTCAAGTGTTTGTAGTCTTTGTTGCCACTATTTGTTGTTCCTCGACCTCTTCTTTTCACCTCTTACTTCTCCATAAAAATGTTCCCAGTTTGTATTCCTTGGCAATTCACTACAAAGAATCCTTGACCTGTGGTATAAGTTTTGTAGCCATTTTTTGCAGCTTTTACTTTGTAGCGACCTTGCGGTAATTCGATTTTATATCTACGATATTTACCACACCTGTTTCTTATCTGTTTTTGATTCTAATATTTCTGTTTGCTCTCGTTTTTATGCTTTTATTGATTTGTGGATTGCCAATTTGAGGCATTTTATATTTTATAAGGTCTTTGTTTATGTTGTATTTAGGAGCTTCTTTTTGGCGTACAAAGAAATTACCATATTCTTTGCCATTCCAAACTGAATATCCACTGATGTAATTTGTATTCCAAGTGTGTAAGAACAAGCCTCCGATTGTTTTAGTATGGCGACCATCTGTGCTTCGTAAAGTAAGGCTTCTCATTACGTGTGGTCGTGCATCATCTACCGATATTGAATTGGTTTGAGCTTTGAAAGTCACATTTCTATCTGTATCAACTAAGGTATAAGCAATTTTTCCACCAGACGTTCTTTCAATTTTCAAGTTGGCATTACGTCCATCAATACGTCCTACAAAATAACCATAAAACTGTCTGACATTGTTGAATCTGTGAATCGTTGAAGGATTTGGAGCAGGTAAATTATTGGCATTTCCTTTGGCAAAAACCGAACCGTAGCCTTTATCGGTGAAGGTGGTCATGTAATTTCTATTCCAAGTATGCAATAATATTTTGGAGAATTTTTTTTCTATTCGCCTGTCTTCGCTTCTGAGCGTTACATTGTTTATGATGTGATCACCACCATGTGCAATACGAGGCTCTACTGCAAAACCTTTCATGACGACATTTCTATCCAAATCGGTCAAGGTCACTGTCCATTCTGCAAATGCTTGGTTGTAAGCCAAATATTCAAATTTGATTTTGGCATTTCGTCCGTCCAATTTACCATAATAAGTGCCACCA
>JBMYXW010000613.1:0-2871 GCA_049608825.1 Chitinophagales bacterium | reverse complement strand
CAACCTGTTCTTGAAGGGGAGTCGTCTCAGAATCATAAGAAGTCATCTCTACTTTGTATTGATAACTTTCTTCAATATTAGGACGCTTGTTTTCCCTATTTTTTAGGGTAATCATTTTCTTTTTACCGATATTAAACAGATATGTTTTTAGACTTACCTGTAATTCAGATAAAGAACCCCTGTAAACATTTTGTACAAAAGCGACCATTAGCTCTTGAAAGATGTCTTCTGCAGTTTCTTTGTCGTAACTAAATGAGCTTTTCGCATACCGAATAAAATCGTTTCGATAAGTCTCATAAATCTTTGTGACGATGCGTTCATCGCCATTTTTAATTAAACTAATTACTAAATTGCCGTCTCCAAGCATAAGTAGATAATCTTCTAAACTTTTATCTAATTTGTGAACTCGCTTGCTAATTACGTTTTTTTGGAAAATTCCCAAAGTTTTTTGGAAGGCAATTTTAGCTTCGTCTGTCGAACAAGCATAAACTTGTCTTGACCATTTCACAAAAGATAACCATTGGGTTTGATAGATATGTTCCAACACGGATTCATTACCATTTCTGATTTCTTGTAAAATATTCATCATATTGTATGGGGGGCTTATGCAAATTCAAAACTCAATTCAAATCTGCTTTTTTCAAAACAAGGAATTAAGTTTTATAGGTTGATTCCTTGTTTTGGTTTGTTTAGTAGTAATTAATTGTTCATTTCTTACTTCTAACATCGCTTACACCTCTAAACTGTAACCACGAGGATAGATTTTTTTATATTATTTTTGTTTTAAGGGTTATTTTTATTTTCAAGAGTTACATCTAAGTATTTTATGAGACTAATAAAATTGATTATTAGCTTCAAAAAACGAAAAAATACCACAATAAATCATGAAAAAACTCAATAATATATTATTACTAATTTGCTTACTCTTTTGGGCGAGTGGGACTATACTACAAGCACAACCAATTTCGAAGAATGAGGAGATAAAACAATATGATAGAGAATTTAAAGAAGAACTTAAAAAAAAATGGACAAACATATATTTACAAAATACTGGAGATAGGAGCACAGAGTTGGGAGGTCGTATTATAGAAGATCATTTGGTTATTGGAATTCTGCCAAAGAACGAAGAAATAAAGGCTTATGATCGCTTGTTTGCAGAAGAATTGCGGAGTGGTGAATGGCGAGAGGTTAATTTCTCAAAGACGGATTCATTTGACATGGAAAAACCCAGTTTTCCTGACATTATTGACGATTTTTCGTCAGAAGGCTTTGCCTCTATTAAAGACGGTTCGGGTTATAAACCCAAGATTAGACCTGAAAAATTGCGGATTCCCACTGATTTCAAGCAAAAATACAGAGAATGTGTAGGGGAAGTAGCTTCTACTGACAACATTAAATTCTATGGCTATGAATTTCCAATTTATTACGACCACAAAGTAAAAAATTACCCTCTGAATTCGCCTATGGACATCGGAAATTTTTGGGAGGCTTTGAGTGAAAGTGAATGGGGTATATTTGTGAAGCAAATAGAAGAATATGCGACGGCTCTAGGATTGGAGTTTAATGATTGGGGATATGCCTTGCTCATCAATAAAATTGGGCGAAATATTTACCTACACAATAACAATGCAAGTACTCTTTTTACCTGCTTTATGCTCAACCATTCAGGACTCCACTCCAAAATGACTTACGATAATGATTTAAATCTAAATCTATTGTTGGTTACAAACGATAAAATCCTCAATACTTTATATGAATACGATGAGTTCAATTATTACTACTACAATTTCAAAACTCCTTCTATTAAAAATATTGGAAGAACTACTACTCCGAGTGTGAACTTCGAACCCCCTAATATGTCTATGAAACCCATTGCTTCTTTTGTGCAAAGAATGCCCAAATTACTAGACAATGCAAATTATTATAACCACAAAACCTTTTCTTTTTACACCAAAGGAAATATCGAAACAGTGACAGGAAATGTAAACCTCAACCGATTGAAGTATTACAAAGACATTCCACCTACGACTTTAGAAGTTTATTTTGAAGCCAGTTGTTTTATTCAGTACAACGACAAATTGGTACATGACTTGGCTTCTCTTGTAGCTAAACGCAAGACTTATGATGAAAAAATAAATTTGCTTTTGGACTTCACAAGTGCTAACAATTCCTTTGAATACGATGCTGATTGCCAAACCCTATTTCCTGAAGAAACCCTTGCGAATGCCAAAAGTGACTGTGAAGACCGAGCCATTCTATTTGCAGCCTTAGCCGAACGAATCTTAAACATAAAAGTGTTGGGTATTAAATACAAAGAACCCAAAGATCATGTAATCATTGCCGTTCCCCACAAGTCCCAAATACCTTTGAACGATTTGGAGTACACCGAATACAGTGGAACAAAATATGTTCTTTGTGATCCTACTGCAGAGGGAGCGATTTATGGAAAGGTTGCTAAAGGGAGAGAATATCAGCCCTATGATAGGTTTGATTTTCCAACGAGATGTAGTGATTAGGTATCAGAAATCACAAAAAAAGAAAGTGTGTGTCATATTGTAAATATTCTGTGGATAATATTTACAAAAGTAATCTATGGCAAATATTGGAGCAAAACGAAAGACTAAAATATACGCAGATTTAAGAGCTAAGATTACATGACGTATGATTTTTGATGAACATATCATAAACCATTGTAGGCTAAAACAAAAACTATCTATCGCAAATCATTTATTTTAAATTAATAATACGTGTTTCTACCTAACACCTACTGCTTACTGCCTACTACCTCAAAATTACCAAATAATATTCCCTGCCGAATCGGTGTCATGTACTGACCAGTAGTCATCTCCATCACCCATATTGTTGATGATA
>JBMYXW010000612.1:0-2882 GCA_049608825.1 Chitinophagales bacterium | reverse complement strand
GAAACACACCATTATTGAACTATTTAAATATATAGACATTGTTTTTGAACGGAATAAATTCCATCCTACTTTTCTCCTGACAACTTAAATCGAACTGGCAAAGTAAACATCACCGTCACGGGTCTTCCTCTTTGCATTCCAGGTCTCCATTTAGGCATCAATCCAATGACCCGCATAGCTTCAGCCTCCAATTCTGCCCCATTTGAAAGCCCTCTTTTGATGTGAATATTGGTAATGCTGCCATCTACTTTCACATCAAAACCGACATAAACCGTTCCTTCAATTCCACTTTCCTTAGCCGTTTTGGGATAAGTAAGGTGCTTTTTAATGAAAGCAAACATGGCGGCTTGTCCTCCAATAAATTCGGGCATGTCCTCTACAATCGTTAAAAGTTCGGGTTCTTCCTCAATTGATTCAACTCCTGTATATTCTATGATTTCTTCTTCATCTTCTACCACTTCCAGTTCTTTTTTAGTTTCTTGCATTGGAGGCATTGAAGGTGGTGGCGGCGGTGGAACACTTCGATTTGATGAACGCAGTGACACCTTCCTATCACTATTAATGCCAATTGCATTTTCCGAAACACCTTGCGGCAAAACCTGTGGCTGTTTGACCGTCTGCAATCCCTTTGAAGTATTCACCACCACTTCGTCAATCGCTATAAAGGAAGTGTATGGAGTCAAAAGATGGTATTTCAAGCCCAATTGGGTGACTTCTTCCACGATTTGAGTAGTGTGTCCTTTGATTTTGAAATCCTCCAATAAGCGTATTTTATCCCTCGCCCAGAGGTAGGGCAAAGCTTTGTGTTCGGTACTGACCTTGTTGGGGCTTACTTCAATTTGGTATTTAAAACGTTTTTTGCCACGATTTGCCATCACTTCAATGCTGCCCTTTGCTTCCCCTCTGTACTTGCCAAACACCACAATCGGACGGGATGCCATCAAATCGGGAATGCTTTGTTGTGACACATTGTATGCTTCAAAACTTTTGAAATTCAATTGGATATTGGTCAAAATTGGTTCGCTGATATATTCTCGAAATTTGGCGGCTTCAAAAGCAGCTTTACCCGCACCTTCAATCACAAAAGGCTCGCCCTGCCCACTGTATGCCATCCCTTCAATCAAATGCCGATTGACACTGCTGCCAATGCCAAAAGGAAAAATATTGGCATCCGACAAACGACTGCGAATGAGTTCGAAGGCTTCGGGTTCAACGGTGACATATCCATCCGTGGCTATCACAAAAGAACGGGAATAACCATCTGGTTTGGGTATATCAAAAGCGGTCTGTAAAGCCTCCAAAACCTCTGTCCCTCCTCCGCCATGTTGTCCATCAATCCATTTGATGGCATTGTCCAAATTTTGAGGGTTGGCAGCCACTGATTCAACCGAAAACAAAGCCGACCGCCCTGCAAATAACACAATATTGAAGCGGTCTTGAGCTTGTAAATTGCCGAGCAAATCCCGCATCAAAGTTTTAGAAACCTCCAACGGAAAACCATTCATCGAACCCGACACATCCACAATAAAAACGTATTCTCTTGGAGTCAATTGCTTCTTTTCGATGCGTTTGGGCGGCTGCATCATCATCAAAAAATAGTTTTCTTCTGCGCCCTCATACAACATCAAACCCGATTCTATTTGCTTGCCTTTGAGCTGGTATTGAAGGGTAAAATCTCGGTTTCCCCCAAACCTTTCACTTTCCTTCAAAGCCACATTTGCCTTGTCTTTGGCTTCAAAATCAATGTCGACTTTGTGGCTTTCCGAATGAACGCTTTGAAGGGGAATGCCTGTTGAGAGAGTCGTGTGCATAAAGAATTGGGGCAGTGATTTTTGATTTTCCTCCAAATGTGGATTCGTCACCCAATTTTGGTTTTGACTTGCCAACAAATCCGCTTGTTCGGAACTGTATCGAGGACCAACTACGGTTGGATACACAAACTCATAAACGCCTTCTTCAGGAATCAACAATTCGGTGTAAGACAACTCGACTTCAATGACATCTTTGGGCAAAATATTTGCGACTCGCATCTGAAAAACATTGGGACGGTGCTGCTCCAAAAGCGTGGCTCGTTTGCCCGCTCGTTTGGCTTTTTCGTAGTTTTTGCGGGCTTTGTTGCGTTCTTGAATGTCGGCAGTGATGGTTCGATTACCGATTTTCATGGTCAAAGCGTGTACTGCGGCTCTTGTGGAAGCAGGAAAAACATAAATGGCTTCAATGGGTGTTTCACCTTCATTTTTATAGGTTTGCCGCACACAAACGTCGGCAATGACTCCTGCAATGTTGGCTTCGACATGCGTGGATTGAAGCGGAAAAGCTTCGGTTTTGGGGCGTTCGCCTTCGATGTGGAAATAGGGGGAGAGGATTTGGTCGGTGTTGTTGTTTGGGTTGGTGACTGCAAGGGTGTTTTGAGGAATATTGCAGCAGAAGATTAGGGTGATGAGGGTTTGGAATAGGGTGTTTTTGAAGGTCATGTGCTGGGATGTTTTGGCGGTGATGAATTGTCGTAAAAAACAAAAGTTTTGAAAACTTTTGTTTTCTTATGAAGTTGTTGTTAAACGGAATAAATTCGCCCTGTATCTTTAAGTTTTTTACGCCTGTTTGAGTCTCTCGACTCGAACAAAACCGAAGCTCGGAGTCTCCACACTCCCCGTTATTTACCTGCAAGTCTGGAGACTTGTGACTTGGTTTCGTACAAGTTAGGAAACTTGTACGGGCAAGCATAGATTGAATAAATTCCATCCTACGTTTCTCCAAAGGTAAGCTATAACGAGAGCGCAAAAAAGGGTGATTGAGTAAGTGTAGCAGTTGGCTTAGTAAGTGTAGATTTCTGAACCAATTATAGACTTTAGCCAATAGCGGTTCTCTATGTTTGGTACTCC
>JBMYXW010000611.1:0-2894 GCA_049608825.1 Chitinophagales bacterium | reverse complement strand
AAGGAAATAGAAAATATGATTAATGAACAACAACAAAGCTTCTGCCCCTGCCAAGTTGGTGCCACTTACATTGATGCTAATGCTTTCGTTTAATCGAGCAGAAACGCCTGCGCTCAACAATCCAAAACCTTTTAGTTCTACTGTATTTCGACGATTTCCCCAACGTTTTCCTGTATAGCGATAGTTTGCATAAAGTTTGATGTTTTTGATTTGGTAAGAAGGTGTAATGTCAATCATTACCTTGGGAACATCTGGCACTTCATTGTCTGAAAAATCTTCTAAAAAATCATCACTTGGAGTACCAGGTTCGATTGTTACACCATCAAAACCAACGAAACTAGGAGATTCAGGGTAGGTCTCTCCCAAAAATACGGGGTGTGGTGTACCATTGAGGTTGTAATAGTCAAACTTGGTGAATTTTGGAGCTTGAAGTGTTCCTATCAAACGAATATCAAAGTTTTTCGCCAAGGTCACAACTCCTTCCAACTCTACTCCAAGTGTTTGAATAGAATTGAAGGTAGCAGGAGAACGAACCGTTGTACTGTTTGCTCCAATAGCAAACTGCTGAAAAGGAACATTTTCCATTTGGCTGTAAAATCCTGTCAAAAACAAAGATGCTTTGGACACATTCAGTTTGTAGCCGATTTCTCCTTGTATAATTTCTTCTACTTGACCTTCTCCAATATCTGAATTCAAGAAGTTGTTTTGGTAATAAGCCAACTCAGGAGCTTTGTTGCCAAGTGTGAAACGACCATAAACCGCACTGTTCTCATTCAATTTTACATTAGCTCCCAATGAAGCTGACAAATAACTGTAAGTATATTCAAAGTCTCTCCAAACACCTGTGCTTCGGCGAGTTGCTAAATCATACCAAGTCGTGTAGTCTCCATCTTGCCCTGTTGGAAGAGCCAAAGGTCCACCAGTTGCAGGGTTGATGATGAGGTCTCCATTTTCATCGGTAAACAGTTGAAGTCCCGCACCAGTAGCTGGATTGATGTCGAATAAAGGAGTATCATAGTCTTCTTTTCTTCCTTTGTGAGTAATGGTTTCGTATCGAATTCCCAAGTCCACATTCAACTTATCACTTACCTGCCAAGTGTCGCTCAAAAAAGCAGAAATATTCGTAGATGTTGCTTCATAGTGGACATAAGCTCCTGCTCCATGTCCCATCAAACCTGCATCATCACTGAAATGAAAATCGGCAGGTTCTCCCTCTAATCCAGAAAAAGCTCTTGCAGTATTGGGGTGTGTAGCCTTCAATAATCGAGGTTGTGCTTCGTTGGTTCCCAAATTGATGTGTGCTGTATAAAAACTTTTTTGGTCAAAGTGGCTGTATCCTCCACCTATTGTCAAATCGTGATTCCCCATTTTTTTGGAAAGGGAAAGCTGATCTACAATATCTGTGAAGTCCGCCTCCATAGCAAAAACACCTAGGATGGACAAGAAATTGGTAGGAATATTGTCAATGTCTTGTGAGGCATCATACAATACTTCTCCTGTTTCGATATCACTGTATTTAAAATTGGTGAAGCCAGGCTGTCCATAAAACAAGCCAGGACCATTTAATTTCGGGAAAAAGGCTTGCAGTTCATAACGGTTGTCGTCCTCAGTAAAGGTAGTATATTTGAGGTTGTTTCTGACTATCCAACCTTCTCCAAATTCTTGTTTGATATCCAAACCTGCTGAATACGTTTGAGCGTGCATACCATCGTCGATGTGAAAATCCGTTTTTGCATTGGGGTTTTCTCTGATGTTGCGTCCGTCAATGATATCATCACTTTGGACATTGTAAAAATAGGTATCTTCTGTGATGTTGAAGCCTTCTTGTGGTGTACCATTTTCGATGTCTATAATCGGCACACTTTGGTAGAAAGTCACTCTATCATTGAGTGCTTTTGCATACAATTTGATAGAACCTTTGTCGTGTGTCTTTTTGAGATTGAATTTTACTTGACCTCCCACATTTGCATCATAAGGCAAATTACGTGCGCCTTCGTCCAAACGGTAGAAGCCTCCAACATTGTAAGTCCAACCATTGTCTCCCAATGGTCCGCCCAAATTGAAGTCTCCTCTAAACAACAAATTACCGCTTCCTTGAACAGCCGATTGCAGCTTAATCAAACCTTCAAAATCTTTGCCTCCTTCATTAGAAATAAAGTTCACAATTCCTCCAGGTGCATTGGCAGCAGTAATAGAAGCACTTCCTCCACGAATGGCTTCCATACGTCCTACCGTAGCATCTACTCTGTGAAACATATCTACAAACCCGTAAAACATTTGTCCACTCGAAACAGGCAATCCATCTTCTTGAAGCGAAAGATATCGATAACCTGGCTGTGAACGTGAACCAGAAGCCAGTCCTCGTGCATAGACTCTCATGCCTACTTCGCCGCCCGAATTGTCAACATAAGTACCTGGTACTGCTTGTAGCAAATCACCTGCACTTCGAGCATTTCTTTGTTCGATACTTGTCGGATTCAATGTTGTAATACCCACACTTGACTCCAATTTGGTACGATCATCAAAAGTACCTGTTACAACCAATTCAGACATTTGAAGAGCTTGTTCTTCCAAAACCACATTCAAAGTAGTCACTTGTCCAGAACGAATCGTGAATCGTTTGGTCGTAGGCTTGTAACCAATAAAGGTAAAACTGATTTCGACTTCGTAAGTACCTGGAGGCAAGTTGGATATTTCATAATTGCCATTTTCGTCAGTAATCGTCCCACGGGGAAAGTCACCTTTTAGTACCACATTAGTACCTGGCAAAGTTTCATTCTGTGTATTCTGAACAACACCTTTTACTCCACCTGCATTTTGAGCGGAAAGAGAGTGAGTGGCAGAAAACAGGAATGTTGCTAACATTAGTGTGTAAAAAAATGTTTGTTTCATAA
>JBMYXW010000610.1:0-2898 GCA_049608825.1 Chitinophagales bacterium | reverse complement strand
GCAAAAAATCCTTATCTTACTACTTCAATCGAATCTATAATATGAGACACCCTTCTAAAACTTCAATGACCATCCTATATCCAAAAATCACCCTTTTATTTTGGGGCGCAAGTCTTCTATTGCTCTTTTCCTGCAACAATGAGAACCATCCCGATGCAAAACCGCCCGAAATAGAGATACAAAAAGAAATAAAAGACAGTCTTTACGCTACAAAAGATTTAAGCATCAAATGGAAGCTACTCACCAATTTTGCGGAT
Source organism: Chitinophagales bacterium (assembly GCA_049608825.1). Taxonomy (GTDB): domain Bacteria; phylum Bacteroidota; class Bacteroidia; order Chitinophagales; family UBA2359; genus JAUHXA01. The sequence goes on along the minus strand of JBMYXW010000610.1, from coordinate 2,641 downwards.
AAACAAGAGGCGCAATCACTGGCACAGTTTACCTTCATCAACCACAGTGACCAAGCTTTGGGAGATGAAAAATGGACGATATACTTCAATCAGTCCCCTCGCAAAATCGTGGGGGAATCGGTGGATGAAAAAGTGGAAATCGAACAAATCAATGGTGATTTTTACCGAATTGTTCCCATCAAAGATTTTCAATTGGAGGGAGGTGATACATTGAAGCTGCAATACAAGATGCGGGGTTCAATGATAAAAGTGGCGGATGCACCTTGTGGATTGTATATGGTTTGGAACGAAGGGGAAGAAAATCAAAGGGTTATCACCATCGAAAACTACAAAGTTGAAGCCTTCAATACCCCCGAACAACTCAACCGATTCACCTACGACAAAACACCAATACCCACGCACCAAAGTATTTTTGAAGAAAATGAAAAACTGTCACGATTGGCTTCAAAAGATTTATTGAAGGTCATTCCGACTCCTTTTCAAGTAGGCAATTCTTTAGGAACAATGGAAATAGACCGTTCTTTTTCGATTCAACATGAAGTAGGGCTGCGGAAAGAGGCACTGTTTTTGGCGAAAAAAATGGAAGTGGTTTTGGGCGCAAAAATGCGAATTGAAGTAGGAAATAAGAAAACCCGCAAGGCGATTCACCTTAGACGTGATACCTCATTGCAGGTCAATGGAGTCGCAACGGAAGCCTATCATTTGAAGTTTTCGGAAGAGGACGGTATCAGCATTACAGGAAACGATGGTCATGGTATTTTTTATGGTATTCAAAGTTTTTTGTCTTTGCTGCCTGTTGAAGTTTACGAGACTCCAAAAGACATATTGAAGGTTCCGATGATTACGCTGTTGGATGCTCCTCGTTTTCCTTATCGAGCAATTTATTTGGATGTTGCCCGAAATTTCCAGAAAAAAGAAGCGATTTTCAAAATGCTGAACATTATGGCTTTTTACAAACTCAATACGCTCGTTTTGGGTTTGAGCAATGATGAAGGTTGGCGATTGGAGATTGAAGGGCTGCCCGAACTGACCAAAGTAGGAGGGTTTAGAGGACATACACTTGCGGACACTGCTTATTTGCATCCTTCGTACTGTTCGGGGGCTTTTGCCGATTCCGAAAAATCGCATGGAAGTGGTTTTTATTCTCGCCACGATTTTATAGACATCTTGCGGTATGCTCAAGACCGACACATCAAAATCATTCCCGAACTGAATGTGCCAGGTCATGCTCGTGCGGCAATCAAAGCGATGAACAATCGGTATGAAAAATTGAAAAAAGCAGGGCAAGAAAAAGCTGCGACAGAATTTTTGTTGGTGGATTTGGCAGATACTTCTCGTTATGAGTCGGTACAACACTATCCCGACAATGTGGTAGATGTTTGCTTGCCTTCTACTTACCGGTTTTATGAAAAGGTGATAGACGGGGTGATTGCCTTGTATCAAGAGGCTGGAACGCCTTTGACCACGATTCATACAGGAGGCGATGAAGTACCAAAAGGTGTGTGGAAAGGTTCTCCTGCTTGCTTCAGTTTGATTGCCGAAAAGGAAGAACTTATAGCAGATTCTTCTGATTTGCGGGTGTATTTTGTAGAACGACTTGCTGAATTGTTTGCCAAACGAAAACTGCGAATGGCGGGTTGGGAAGAAATCGCTATGAAAAAAGATACAAGTGGTCGCTACATTGCCAATCCCGATTTAGTCGCCAAAAATTTGTTACCCTATGTATGGAACAACCTTTGGGGCAATCAAGATTTGGGCTATCGTTTGGCAAATGCGGGCTATCCTGTCGTTCTCTGCAATGTTACCAATCTCTATTTTGATTTGGCATACAACAAACATCCCGAAGAATCTGGCTTGTATTGGGGCGGTTTTGTGAACACCCGAAAGGCTTATGAATTTTCGCCCTACGATGTATTTCACTCCACAACACACGACCCAATGGGGAACCGTTTTGACTTTGAAGAAGACTACAAGGACATGGAACGTCTATTGCCCGAAAACCGAAAAAACATCCTCGGTATTCAAGCCCAACTTTGGAGCGAAACCATCCGAGGGCAGGATATGCTGGAGTATTACCTCTTTCCCAAAATGATTGGTTTGGCAGAACGAGCATGGTCTGGTCAGCCCGAATGGGTGCGAATCCAAGATGATAGTTTGCATGTGGCAGGATTGGATAGTATGTGGAATGTTTTTGCAAATACCTTGGGGCAGAAAGATTTGCCTCGATTAAGCCACATTTTTAAGGGCTTCCATTACCGTGTGCCGCCTGCTGGATTTGTGGTGGGTAAGGATAGTCTGCTGCGAGCGAATGTGGCTTTTCCGAGTTTGCAGATTCGATATACGGTGGATGGAAGTGAACCGACTATGGATTCTGAATTGTATCTGGATTCGGATTCATTGAAGGTTGGGGAAGGTGTACGAATGAGGGTTTTTGATGGGAAGGGGAGAGGGAGTTTAGAGTATTGAATTGGGTAAAGGTCAAATAATAATTCACAAAAAAAAAAAATCCCAAGCAAAAATTTTTTTGCTTGGGATTTTTCTTTTTCTTAACCTAGGTAGGTTTTCAGATCCTTGCTGCGAGAGGCTTTTCGCAGTCGTCGGATAGCCCGTTCCTTGATTTGTCGAACACGTTCACGAGTCA
>JBMYXW010000609.1:0-2901 GCA_049608825.1 Chitinophagales bacterium | reverse complement strand
CAAATAGAAAACTTCAAAAGTCTTTACATCATAAACAGAGCTTGTTTTTTACTCCAAGGTCAAGTACAGTTTTGAATTTGAGTTTGTGCCTTGAAATTGAGATTTCGTTATGCACTTGCAAAATATAACCCACTCGCTTACAAAGTGCTGTTTGAATTTGTAGTTGAATTTTTAATTTGAATTTGCCTTAGTCCTCATCCATTGCCACTTCAATCTGATGCAATACATAAGCCCGATGAGCTTTAGTAGAAATATCCACCGCCGAAGCCGTTTTTTGCATCTGTTCGATGCGCTTCAATTCGTAGTGTGCCATTGCTTTAGAAGTATGGTCATAGCCTTTTTGTGACTTCACAATATTCGCCAAACGGTTCACATATTCCACTTGCAGGTTTTGGCGTATCGTATTCACCGAAGTTCTCAAATCCGCCTTGAAAATACCATCCGTCAAGTCGGTCATCATTTCCGAAAGGGAATATTTATTGCCATACATTTCGCTGTCCGTCAATCGCTGCAACACATTGTCGTGCATCAAAAAACTCAACAAACGGGTTTGCATTCTCAAAGTACGGTCGTGAATTTTGGGGTCTTCGGTCGTGCCAAAATGATTGAAGCCTCGACGTTGGATTTGCAGGTAATTATAGACTTCTGTTGGAAACGAAAAGGCTGTTGTACTGAATCCATAATCGGTCAATGCCTTCATGGCTCGTTTTTGGTCTGCGTAAGCCACAGGCGTAAATGGCTTTGCAGCACCTTCTTGACCCACCATCGAACGGTCGACATAGATTCCTCCAATGTGTCGAGAAATAACATTCAGTGCATTGCCATATTCACCCGAAAGCGTCAAATAAGCATTGCGAAGATGGTGGTAAGATTCACCTTTTTCGGAGTATTTTTGGAGGATAGAAGGAAAGGTTTTGTTGACCAGTTTGATGCGGTCAACTGCATAGGAAATCGGATCACTCGACATATCATACACCATCACACGAGGGTCAATTCCTTGAAATGGTCCCCAAAGTGCATCCGCATCGTTGCCGAAAATCAAATCGGGATTGGCAGAACGAGACAAAATATTTTCCAATCTACCTGCTTCTTTGTCAGCAGATTTTGCAGCAGGAGAATAACCAAACTCTACTGCCCAGTGGTCATAAAGTCCAGGCTTTACATCGTAGTACATTCCTTGTTTTTCTCTATCCAAAGCGATATTTATTGCAGGATATTCCATCACCGAATTGGTCAAACCTTTCTCTTTGGTGATAACTTCATTGTGGACATCTTCGTATTTGTGGAGTTGTGTTCCTTTGAAGTTGTGGTTCAATCCAAGCGTGTGACCGACTTCGTGAAGCGTTAAACGGTAAAGCGATTCCTTTAAGAATTTGCTCTTTTCTACTTCCGACAAATCCCTTACTTTCATCACATTCAGACCAAACAAATTCGCCTGCTGCATCATCATTCCTGCCATACACTGATGCTGTTCGTGCCCTTTCATTGAAGTGCCTTCTAAGTGGTCGAAGTCAAAAGTGGCAGCGGTTTCAAAGAGTTCTTCTCGCTGCAATTTGTTGGTGATATACACATATTCAAGCATGATGTCTGCGCCCAAAATTTGACCCGTCCGAGGATTCACAAAACTCGGTCCATAGCCCCCAAAGGGAGGTCTTGGTGAAGCCGTCCACCGAAGTACATTGTAGCGGATATCGCCCGCATCCCAATCTGCATCATCGGGTTGAATCTTGGCAACGACCGCATTTTTGAAGCCTGCTTTCTCAAAAGCAAAATTCCAAGACTCTACAGCATCTTTGATAATCGGGCGAATTTCTTCGGGAGTTGTGTTTTCAAGCCACCAAACGATTGGCTCAACGGGTTCAGACAAGGCTTCGTCTGGATTCTTTTTGACCAAATGCCAACGGTGAATCAAGTCACGATAAGGCGTTGGGCTGACCGAAGTTTGGTCGGTGACTTTTGTGGTGAAGTAGCCGATTCTTGGGTCGTCAAAACGGGGTTGATAGTCGTTTTCGGGAACGGCAATGAGGCTGTGACGCAGTTGGATGGATACATAACGAGCATCCGTAACAGCATCACTGCCATATTTAGAAGGGTATTGCTTCTCATAGACGTATTTTACAATCACATCCGTATTGGCAGGATAATTTTTGATGTCGACATATTGGCTTTTGTCTCTACTCAATTTGCCAATAGAAAAACGTTTACCCATATTTTTAGGGTCAGAAGGAGGGGAAGATTTGATTTGCTGCAAACTTTCGGTCAAAAAGATGCCATCAGCTTCAATCAAAAATTCGGTTTTGGCTTTGTTGATACCTACGATGTTTTGGCTTACTACAATGGGTTCGTTGATGTTGGCTTTGGCCGCACGATGCAAGGCATTGTTTTTGTCAAAATAGTAGTTGTGATTTTGAACACAAAACTCAATCTTATTGAAGTATTTGACGGGTTTGAAAATGCTGGAACTTTGATAAGCTCCTCTAAAATTGCCTGCATCCAAGACACCATCTTCAATAAAAGAAAAATGGATAAATTCTCTATCGAGTTGGTTTTGTGTGACTTTTAGATAGGCTTTGCCCGTCATTGAGTCTTGGTAAATCGGAAACATTCCATCATAAGCTATGCACTTTTTGGTGATTTCGTTGATGGGTTTGGGTTTGTCGTCTTTTTTAGAAAAATCTCCTTTTTTGTCCTTTTTGTTTTTTTGGGCTTGGAGAGGAGAATAACTGAATAGGCTGAATACGAGGAGAAACAATCCTATATATCGCAATGGATTGGTGTAATGGAAGGGCATCATAGCTGTTGTCTTTGGTGGTTAGAAAAATTAAGTAGAACGGAATTAAATCGACTTGTGCCTTTAAAAAATATTCGCTCACTCCATAGGAGTGCCATATTTGTAGAAAA
>JBMYXW010000608.1:0-2905 GCA_049608825.1 Chitinophagales bacterium | reverse complement strand
AAATACAACAGAGACAATCTGTCGTGATTTTTACAATACCAGAATTGAGATACCAAGCCTTGCTGCTTTGGAGTCCGAAAAACTGGTCAAGGGAGAGTTGGATACAGATTATTCCAAGTTTCCAGATTTTGGAAGAACTACCCCAGGCGGGCTAGCAGATTACAAACTATTTGTCCGAAATGTTGGAACAGTTCCCATGACTGATGTAGTGCTTATAGATATTTTGCCATTTATTGGAGACCAAGGAGTCATAGATTTGAGCAATAGAAATTCGCAATGGCGCCCCAACTTAGTGGGACCTGTAACCGCACCTCCAGGCGTGACAGTCTATTACAGCACTGCCAGTAATCCTTGCCGAGACGAACTAACGCCTGGCATTCCAGCTGTTTGTGATGCCCCAAATTGGACAACAGCTATTCCACAAGATGTGACGACTATACAATCTTTGAAGTTTGATTTTGGCACAACAGTCATCAATCCAGGAGATGAATTAGAATTAAACTGGCCCATGCGTGCGCCTGTAAATGCGCCAACAGCTGGAGAAATTGCATGGAACTCATTTGGTTACATTGCTACACGAGTCGACAATGGAGATGCCATCTTACCCTCTGAACCCATCAAAGTAGGAATTCAAATAGAGCCAGTTGAGCCTGCTGCTTATGGAGATTTTGTTTGGTTGGATGTCAATCAAAACGGCGTACAAGATGGTGGAGAAGTTGGTTTGGATAATGTGAGAGTGGAACTCTACAAAGACAATGGAGATGGAATAGTAGATGTTACTGTGGATCAAATGGTCAGTTTTACATTGACTGCAAATGGAGGTTTTTACTTATTTCCCTCTTTGGATATAGGAGATTATTATGCCGTTTTTCACATTCCTCCCACCTACAATCTTTCGCCTTTCCAAAATACTGGAGCTACGGGCTATACCACCAGCAATGATTCTGACGGACAAGCAACTACCATTGGAGCATTTACCGTTGCGATTACCCCGATTACTACTTTGGTTGCTTTAGAAGACGACCGAACATGGGACATAGGTTTGTATCAAGACAATCCTCCAAAAGCCGCTTTGGGAAATTATGTATGGAATGATTTGAACTCCAATGGCGTTCAAGACGAATCGGCCTTAGCAGGAATCAATGGAGTTACGGTTAACCTCTATCAATCAGATGGAACTACTTTGGTCTCTACTATCACAACTGCCAATGACCTAAACGGCAATCCAGGTTATTACCTTTTTGACCAACTCGACCCCGACATAGATTATATTGTCGAATTTGTATTGCCCAACTATGGAGGAGGTTTGACCAATCCAGTTTTTACGACTGCCGAACAAGGAGCGGGTGGAAGTGATACCAATGATTCTGATGCAGTAGTAACTGCCGATCCCTTGATTGCACGAACAAGCATAATAGATCTCAATAGTGGAGTATATGACGATGCTTGGGATGCAGGAGTTATTTGGCCTGCCAGCAATTTGAGTTTGGGAAATCAAATCTGGGAAGATACAAATGACAATGGAATATACGATTATTTAACAGGAGAACAGGGAATCAATGGGGTAAAAGTGAATCTGTATGTGGACACAGACAACAGTGGAGATTTCAGCGCAGGAGATGTATTGTATGCCACTACAACTACTTATACAAACGGAGGTCTGGTAGGCTACTACTCGTTTGATAACCTACAAGAAGGAGATTACATTGTCGCTATTGATGCTTCCAACTTCAATAGTAGTAGCCCCTTGAATGGTATGATTAGCAGTACAGGCAATGATTTAGGAGACAATACAGCACCTGATCCAGACGGAAGCGGCTATACAGATCATGATGATAGTGGCTATACAACTGCTTTGGGAATCATAGCCAGTAAAACCATTCATTTGCAGGATGATTCAGGTTCAGACCCAAATACAGATGGCGATGGAGATGGAACAAGCAATAGAACAGTCGACTTTGGCTTTTTTAATTTTACTTGCCCAGCCATTACCGCCCTATCTAGCAATTTTTCCTCTGTATGCTTAGGAAGTACAGATGTAACACTGACCATTCACCACGAAGCAAATCCTGGGGATTTAGCACTCTATTACAGCACTACACTCTTAACGGCTACCGATTTGTATAGTTTGGGCAATGGAGGCGCAACCATCATTATCGACCCATTATCTCCTACAATTGCAGCCACTTCCACGAATCACAATTTCACTGTTCCCAATGTAGCAGGCATTTATTACATTTACGCCATTTTTGGAGGAAGCAATCCCAACATCAACGATCCAAATTGTCAACCAATGGTCATTCGTTCGGTTACCGTTTATGAATCTCCCGATGCAGGTTTAGACAATACGGCTTTGACGGTTTGTAATAGTTCTGGAGATACAATAGACTTAAATGATCATTTATCCAGTGCCGATTCTGGAGGAGTTTGGACTGAAACAACAGGAGTTCCTTCGGGCAGCTTCAATGCCGCAACAGGCGTTTTGACAGGTACAGGATTAACAGCAGGAAATGCCTACACTTTCACTTATACTGTTAGTAACTCTGGCCCTCCTGCCTGTAATCAGGATGTAGCCAATTTTACCGTAACAATTCAAAACTGCTGTCCTTCGGGCAAATGTGGACGAGTGAATGTAGTACGAAATTAGAATACGTTTCACAAATAAATTATCAGAAAGAAAGGGCAAGTTTTTACGAAAACTTGCCCTTTCTTTTTTCTAACTCACAAAGCCTCAATCCGCATCACATACTCTTCAAACCGTTCTCACTCCACTGCCGATTTGTTCTTGATTTTTGCCCGATAATTGTAAATCGTATTCACCAAATAAGGCAAACTAAAATATTGAATTAGGCAATCTTCAAACATAATTTACTCGCTTACATAGTATTGTTTGCATTTGCATTTG
>JBMYXW010000607.1:0-2908 GCA_049608825.1 Chitinophagales bacterium | reverse complement strand
ATATAGTTCTCTGAAAATTTGGTTGATTGAAGCCAAGGAATTCCTGTGTTGTGAGCATCATTCCCAAACACGCTTATCAACATCAATAAAATTATTTTCCGATATAGACTATTGATGTTTTGCTTTAAAAATTCTCGATTGTAATGAAAATCAATTATCTTCAAATATGAAACTTCAATAGTCTTTCTCTCCTAATTAGGGAAGTTTTTTATTGGTACTCTTATCAACTCAAACACCCAAACACAACTATCAACATAAACACAAAGCTACTTACTGCACTTCAATGTGTTTCTTAGCCGTTTGAAGAATATGGTTGGTTGTAGCATCATGGATAAAAGCAATAATTTCCATATCCTCAGGTTTCCAATGGTCAGGTAGAGTAGTACTGAAAACTCTATCGATAACCGTTCCTTCCACTCTTTCTACATCCAAACCAACTCCAGAAGAAGGGGTCAGCATTGCTCTCAATACATGGTTGTGTTCATAATCCGCTTGAATAGTACTCGAACCTCCGTCCACAGGAATCAATTGGTGGTCAATGATGTGACTTTCCGAAAGGCTTACACTCATCTGATGCCCTTCTGAATTGTCAAAAGCTTCCAAATAATGCGCTCTCACATATACTTGAAGTTCTCTCGTTGAAGGATTGTAGTCGAAATTTGTGTAAACATTCATAGGAGGGGTAAGCTGCAATCGTTCATTGGCTTTTCCAGCCCACACATTTCGATTAATCAAGGAAACAAAGTTTTCTCCCTCATATTTTACCCGCTCAACAGCAGCTGCAGGAACCGCAATTGTCTGGAACAAATCATACAAAGAAGTACCTGCTTCAATAACGTAATCTTCCTTGTTTTCGGCATAAGGAGTTGACAAAAATCCTGCATGTATAGTCAGAGCCGCAACCTCATCAGGGCGACTTTCGAGAATATCAGCAGTTGTCTCATGACCAGCAGGGCAGTTCACACATCTTACTCCGCTAAATTCTTCAATCAATACCATTTTACACTGTGCCTCTGGTAATTCGCTGGAAACGAAATCGGTATTGGTTTTTGAGAATTCATCAGCACTTAATTTTCCTTTATCCGCACAAGTCAAGTCAATCGGAGGAGGAGGACTGAAATCAATAAAAGGGGGAACTTCTTCACATGCGCTGACAAAAAACAGCAAGGCAATAAATAAAGTAGATACAAAAAACTGTGAGATTAATCGAAGTGATTTCATCATTGAAGTATTTGATAGTTAGGAGTAAATAATTATTTCACCAACAAAGATAAATATTTTTGTTGCTACTGAATGTAAGTTTTCTTACCAAGTCACTGTTGTAGTGATTGGTCAGTGAATACTGAAATTACCTATATATGTCACAAAAGTTTGGATTTACTTCTTCAAAGTCAAGTGCAGTTTTGAATTTGAGTTTGATACTTGTATTTGAATTTTATATCACTACTCACCAATCACCACCCCATTGTACCAAATCGGCGAAGACCAAGCTCGTTCTTGAATCGTTTTGGCGACATCTTTGGGAGGTGCAATGCCCATGGCTTTGGCATCGTAGCTACTCCAACGAGGTGTTGGAATCTCCAAAACTCGGAGGTAATAAACCGCAGATTGAGAAGCGTCAAATTCGGGGTCTTGCCAAACAGACTGCAATGTAACAGCTCCAATATCATTCGTATAACTTGCATTTTTGACATTGACCGAATTGCCGACAGCAGGTAGTTTTCCATTGGCATCCAATTGACGGTCATCCGACCAAACGACTTCAAATATTTTTTCGTGTGTTTTGCCATCCGAGTCGACCCAACCTTTCACTACCTGTACTCTATCGAGATTTGCACCCTCCGAATCTTTCACTGCCCAAACCAAGAAGGACGGCTGACGGCGGACGACTGACGCCGGACGGGTGGGTAAATCGCTGCCCATTGAAATGCCTTTTTCGTAGGCATCTTTGACCCAATCATTTCCTGAAAGAGCTTTTTCATCATACTCCCATCCTGCAAAAAAGCGTACTTTGATACGAGGACCAGAAGTAGCAAAAGTTTCTTTTCGCTCCAATGCTTCATAAATGGCATCTCGTGTATTTTCTTCTGCCCAAACACCTGCCAAACCTGCCGCACTCATGTATTTGGCTCGTAAAAATCTTTTGTCATCACCAATGAGCCGAGATTTTGGGTCGCCATCCAAAGAACCAAACTTGCCGAAATAGTTGTTTTCTTCTATTGCGCCAGAAGAATTGTGTCCATCCGAACTGCCAATCAATCCAAACTTGAAGGGATTCGCACCGATTTCTTTCTCCAATGCCAAGCCGTTTTGAAGTGCATTTCGGACATAGCTGCCTTCGGGCTTGCTTGGAGGAGGAACAGAGGTGGAGAAGGTAAAAGCGAATATTTCAAAATCTGCAAACTCATCATTGGGAGCAAGGGCAGGATGTGCCATGGATTGTCCTTTTATTTGGACAACTTCGTTGATGGGTTCGTTTCGACTGCGAGATTCAGCGTACTCTTTGGTGAATGGTTTTTTGTCAGATGTTTGAAGGTCGTACATCAAACCATCACTCATATTTCCATTGTGTGGAATTGCCAAAAGTTCGATGCCTTTGGAGCGTTCCTTGTCCATCCATGCCCAAAGGTCTTCGGGGTTTTGAGAATTGAAGGAGGAAAAAGGCACATCAGATACCTTTTCGCTCTTGTAAATCACATTTCGGTGCATATTGGCAGCATATAGTACTTCTTCGGTGGAATTGGGTCCAACAGGGGAGGAGGTCCATTCGTAAGCGGGAAAAGTGGTGAACTTTCCTGGTTCATTGTGCTTGTTGGCAGATTCAACCAATCGTTGCCAAGTATTTTGGATGATGTCTTTTTTGACCAATTCGGGAATAGGTTGATTTCGAGCGAGGCCTTGACCCAAT
>JBMYXW010000606.1:0-2909 GCA_049608825.1 Chitinophagales bacterium | reverse complement strand
TGGAGTTTTGCCCATTCATCGCTTCGGATGGGTTGGCAAAATTCTTTTCGCCATTCGGTCATTCTTTTGGCTTCGTCAGGATAGGCTGCTTTGAGGAGTTTGTTGGAGTTGGCAGAAGCCATGCCATTGTCGGGCAGGAGGAAGTGGTAGATTTGTTCTTTTTTGCGGCGACGGTAGGGTTTCCATTGAAGTCGTTTGGGTGCTTTTTCCCACCATTTTTTGGCGATTTTTTTCTTGCCCACCAATTCTACAATGCAGTCTTGTTTGGTATAGATTTTTCGCCAACAACCCAATACGGCGTTTCCTGCTGCGAGTTTGTAGCCAAAGAAGGGGGTGGTCATGTCTTTGTAGATGACATTGAGCCAGAGGGAAAGTTTGCCGAGTTCTACGGCAGTGGGATTGAGGTCGACGCCATAGACATTGTTGATGGCGAGGTAGGCTTTTACTTTTTGGAGTTCGGTCTGGTAGTCGTCTGGTGCGATTCGTTGCCTGTTTTTGGTTTTGAAGTCGTGCTTTTCGATGCGCTTGCTTTCGTAGTCTTTTTTGACGAGTTCTCTTTGTTTGAAGTCGAGATAGGCTTCTGCGATTTGGTTGAGCATTTCGTTGTGAAAAGCGGCTGCGCCCATTGCAGGTTCAAGCATTTTGAGGTTGAGCAGTTCGTCTGCGTTCATCTCGCCTTTTTCTACTCTTTCGAGTATGTGTTTGAGGGTGTATTTTACGGTGGTTTGGGTGAGTATTTCGGGGGTGTAGTAAGAGGCGGTTTTGCGGCGGTCACGGCTGTTGAGGCGATAGATAAAACTGCCTTTGGGGAGGCGGTGGTCGTCTTCAGAGCCTTCTGATTTTTTGAGGATTTCGGATTCTTTGAAGTCGTCTCTTCTGCTGCGAGGTACTACAAAGGTGCCGTCTTTGCCTGTTTTGTCTTTTTCGTTTTTGACTTCTATGTATTCTTGGTCGGCAAAAAATCCTGCATAGGACAAGAGGCTTTCATAGACCGAACCCAATTGGTTGATGCCGAGTTTGGCATAGCTGATGCGCCCTCGTTTTTGTTTTTTCTTTTTTTGAGAAAGGCTGAGTTCTTGGATGATTTGCTGCAAGATGTGGTTGCGAAAGCGAATTCCTTTGAGGTGGTGTAGTTTGTCATCGTCGAATAGGGGGCTGTCGATGGGGGTGACTTGAAAGCTTTTGTTGAGTGTATTGGTGGGCTGATTGGGATGGTGTCCACTGCTGAGTAATTGGAAAAGCCGCTGGAGGGAATCGCTGAAAAAATAACCATTGCGGGCGGATTCACTGTTGAGAACGACCTGCTCCAAATCTCGCAACATTTCGAGGCTGTAACCATGTAGATAGACTTCTTCGTCGGCTGGCAAAATGCCCAGTTCTCGCCGTGATTCGGCAAAAAACAAAAATAGAAGGCGATAGACGTAGGTGAGGCAGTCGTCTTTGATTTCGTTGGCAAATCCTTGGCTGAGTTCGTAGAGGTTTTTGCCTTGTTGCTGCATGTACCATACGGCTTCGTTGGCGAGGAGTTCGATGGCATTGACGACTCCGTTTTTGAGGTCTTCGGTGACGGCATAGGCGCTTTTGTGTGAATCTTCGTCGAGTTGTTCGAGCAGCAAGAGTTCGGCATTGGGGGCGAGTTGTTCTTTGCCACAGAGTTGGTGAAAAAGCGCATTGTAGTTTCTGAAAGTCCGCACAACTCCTTCTGCAAAGAGTTCTTCGAGGTTGAAGATTAGGTAGCTGCCTTTGAACCATTTTTCGTATTGTATCAGATAGAGATTGGGGGCAGCGAGAAGCAGTACATAGTGGGGGCGTTCGCTTTCGTCGAGCAGAAAAAGCTCGGAGATGGCTTGGTTGATGGCACTGGGCTTGATGGAATAGCCTTCTTCTATGAACTCAAAGACGGATTCCCATTCGGACTTGCGGTAGGTTTGTTCAAAAATGCCATCGGATTCTTGTTCTCCTTCTTGTATCATGGCTTTCATTTCGAGGAGGTAAAGGTGGGGCTTGCCTCCTCGGTATAATTTTTGGCGCACGGGAATGACTTCATTGGGGTTGAGAGGAATGAAGCCGTCTGCATAGTCGGTTTTGTTTCCTTGATAGCCGAGGGCATTGAGTAGTTTGGTGTGGAATTGGTGGGTTTCTAAGACTTTGTCTTTTGTGCGTCTTTGTTGGAGGTAGGTGTTTTTGAAGTTGAAATAGACTTCTCGCAGGGCAATGATGTGGCGATTGAGTGCCTCTATGTGTTCTTTGGAGGTGCCTGCTTTTCGGAAGACTTCTTTTTGGAAGTCGTTGTCGAAGTAGTTGTTGGTGAAGTATTCACCTATATTTTGAATGAATTTCATCGTTTGTTTGGTTGTCAATGAATATGTATGCTATTGTTAAATTTATGTTGCTGTTAGCTTTGGCATTAAATAATTTATATTCAATCAAAGTAGGAATAAATTCTACTTGTGCCTTTAAAATCAATAGTATTTCTTGTATTGACGTAAGTTCTTTTGGTTGTTCTTTTTCTTGATAAAAAGAACCAAAAATCAAGACCGAACCCCCTTAATCCCTCGAAGGGGGAGAATGATTGCTTAACGCAAAAAAAGAAGGGTCGAGTTCCAGTTTCACGTTCTAAGAGCTTATCAAAAATTTAAAGGTACAGGTTGAATACACTGTTTCAAAAATTTATTTAGATAGTAAGGTGTAATCTTCGGAGGAACGAAGAAGGTGACATCTCATTGCCGGTTTTGAGATTACACCTTTTCGTTTCACTACAAGATGTCACCTCAAAACCTTAAATATTTCGAAAACAGTGTAATAAGTTAATAAGCACCAATCACTACAACAACTCTTTTGAGTTTGAGTTTGAATTTGAAAATTGAATTTGAAGTTTTTTTAGTTTCCACCTCTTCTTTTGTCTTTCA
>JBMYXW010000605.1:0-2914 GCA_049608825.1 Chitinophagales bacterium | reverse complement strand
TAAAGCATCAATATCAGATTCTTTTAATATTGCAATACTAACAATATTATTACCATTATAATTTTTTATTGCATAATCAATACCTTTATTTCTAAGACCAATTTTATTTATCCAACCTTCATGTTTATCAGTCCACAAGGCGAAGCACTTCACAAATCTGTTGGCTATCAAGAGATTCCGAAATTTGTGCAATTGGGACAAGATGCAATGGACGAAAACAAACAATTCTATGCACTGAAAGCCAAATACGATGCAGGCGACAAAACACCTTCAGTACTCTACAATTATGCAATGGCAATGTATGGTTCAGATGCCTATTATCAGTCTGGTGAAGTAGCAGACGAATACCTCAAACAGTTGGATAAGAAAGGTTTGAAAAGCAAACAAACAATGGACATGGTGATGGATATTCCTGTGATTCACGATGGTTTTGCTGCACAATTATTGTTGGACAAACGCAAAAAATATGTAAAAGCCTATACTGCTGAAAAGGTCGATAACAAACTTTTGGGTATGATGAAATCCAAGGTAAACAAAGCAGCGAAAGAAAAAAATGCCAATGGATTGAAAGAAGCGACTGCTTTCTTGAGTGAAAATGCTCCTGCAAAAGCTGCAAAATGGAACAACAAATTGGAGATTAGTTTTTACCAAAAAACCGAAAATTGGGATGCGTATGCTACTGCTGCCACCAAATTTGTCGAAAACTATATGATGGACGACTCCGAAGCATTGAACAATTTTGCTTGGACTTTTTTCGAGACAATGGAAGACAACAAGGAGCTTCAAAAAGCAGTAAAATGGGCAGACCGTTCTATTGAATTGGAGAAAAACTACTACAATACGGACACCAAAGCGGCTTTACTTCACAAAATAGGCAAACACGAAGAAGCTTTGGCTGCCGCAAAAGTGGCAATTGACGCTGCAATAGAGGAACAAATGGAGCCTAAGGAAACGAGAGAATTGGTCACCAAAATTACTTATGACAGCGGCTTAGGATTGGATTATATTATGACAAATAGAGAGGCATTCGCTCAAAGTTTGGGAGATAAACAGACCGCAAAAACCATGAAAAAATTAATGCACAATGCGGCTTACCGTGCGGGAAAAGACAAAAATGCGGATGACCTTCAATCGGTTATTGCATTGGTCAAAAAACACTATCCTAAAAAAGCAGCTACTACTTCGACTTCCTTAACGCTTACTTACTACGAAAGTGCAAACAATTGGGATGAATATGTAAACACTGCAACGACTTATATTGAAGACGAAGGCGGTATGGACGATTGGAATATGTTGAACACTGTGGCTTGGGGCTTCTTTGAAAATATTGAAGACAAAGACCTTTTGAAGAAAGCATTGGTTTGGGCAAACCGTTCTGTTGAATTGGATAAAAATTACTACAATACAGATACCCAAGCGGCCTTGAACTACAAATTGGGCAATAACCAAGATGCTTTAACGGCTGCAAAAATAGCTTTGGAACTTGCTGCAAAGGAAGGAATTGAAGCGAAAGAAACAGAGGAATTGATGAAGAAACTTGTCAAGACTCTTGAACCTTAATAATTATATTTAGCAATATACTAATTAGTCCATTGAGTAGCTTAATAGATTTATTTTAACAATTAAATTTTAATGATCACTTGTTTTATAGCAAGTGATCATTTTATTTTTAGTTATTTCTTAATCACCTTAAACTCCGTCCTACGATTTATTGCCCTCCCAACTTCCGTTTCGTTCTCCGCAATGGGCTGCGATTTGCCATAACCATGATAAGAAAGGCGTTTGGAATCAATGCCTTTGTCGAGTAGATAGTTGTAAACTGATTCAGCACGATTTTCGGACAATTCGAGGTTGTATTCGGCAGAACCAATACTATCTGTGTGTCCTCCAATTTCGATGTGCAAAAGGTCGTATTGATTGAGCATTTCGACCAGTTTATTGAGTTCTGTATTTGAAGAAGGTTTGAGATCAAAAGCATTGGTTTCAAAGAATACATTTTTGAGAACCACCGTTTGCCCAATTTTTGACTCAAAAGTTTCTTCAACAAATATTTTCTTCAAAGGAATATCAACCAAAAAAGGTTTATTGGCTTCGGCTTCTTTGAGAGAGAAATTTTCGGAAAAGAACAGGTAGTTTTCTTTAGAAACGTTGTACATATAATTCTTACCTACAGTCAATGTTACCAAAAACTCACCTGAAATGCGGTCAGAAGTAGTTTCGAGAATGGTATCTCCTGTCTCCAAATCAATCAATTCAATCGTTGCAGCCAATTTGTCTTTCGTTTCGGAATCAAATACTTTTCCCTTGACATAGGTGACATAGGTGGGTTGAACTTTTTTGGGCAAGGGGAAATAGTACAAATCCAAGCCATACCCTTCATTGTAAGAAGAATAGTAAGCTCGTTCGCCACTTGCTGTCACAATCAGGCCATTTTCATTGCCTCTTGTGTTGATAGGATAGCCCAAATTTTCGGGTTTGCCCCATTCACCTGCCGTATCTTTTCGGGCAATGTAGAGGTCGGCATCGCCCATTCCGATATGTCCATTGGAGGAAAAATAAAGGGTTTGATTGTCGGGATGAATGAAGGGCGTTTGCTCGTTTTTATCAGTATTGATATTGGGTCCCAGATTGACGGGTTCGCCCCAATAATTGTTCTCCAAATGACTAACCCATATATCAATGCCACCATGACCACCCTTTCGTTTACTACTGAAATACAATGATTTGCCATCCGCCGAAATCGAAGGTTGGGAATCCCAATTGTAGGTGTTCACAGGTTTTCCCAAATTGTAGGGCCCTTGCCAATCTTCACCCACTTTGATGCAGTAAAAAAGGTCAAATCCTCCAATGGCATCTTGGCGATTTTTAGCTGCAAAAAACATGCGCTTACCATCAGGAGAGAGGCAGATAGCGC
>JBMYXW010000604.1:0-2926 GCA_049608825.1 Chitinophagales bacterium | reverse complement strand
TAGCGATTGTAAAAGGAATGGATGCGCCTAAGTCAGTAAACGTTCCTGCAAAAAAGGCAGCAGGAACAACCTTGTTTGTTTCTACAACCATATTGCCACCATCAGTAGGATCAACTATTATTGAAGAGAAAGCATTTCCAAAATCAGTAAGGTTTGTAGGGGCTTCAAAATCAGCCAATACGTTTGGTGGTGTATTTGTTGGTGTACAATTTGCACCAAAAGGAATGATAATGTCTGCTTGGCTTAATTGCCAGTTTCCTCCAAATGAAGCTCTACTCCACAATACATTCAATGAAACATCGGTAGGAGGATTAGCCCAAGTAAGTATGCCCTTTATTTGACCAGGTACAGAATTGTCCATAGCTATAGCTGCGCCACTTCCACCAGGTATTACCAATACATCAACAGGGTCTGCTGCGTCTGCTGACTCAACAATAACTTCCATTGTATTTGCATCGACTGTATTGATGGTCAAATTGATTTCCGAACCTGCATCACCTGCGAAGTGAGTTACTTCTGTATTGCAGTAGGGAGAAGATGTAGAAGCAGTCACAAGTGCGACATCATCCCAATAGAAAGTTTGTGAATCCATTCCCAATTGTAGTTCTGCTCTAGGGCTATAGTTGTGAGCCTCAGGATCCATACACCCTACTTTTGGACAAGCATCACAAGAACTAAAACAAACAGCAGGAAGGTACATATCTAAACCGCCTGTTGATACAACTGTTACACCACGATTTTGGAAAGCACCACCTGTTACATCACAAGCCAAAGGCACAGATTCTGCACAGCAAAAACCAGGACCATTGATAAATTTGTATTCATAACTACCTGGTGAAAGATTAATGACAACTTCCCATACAGAACTGTTTCCAACTTGGGACATGGCAATGTTTCCACTCCAACCATCAATATTAGAACCCATAAATACTCCAGCAGGATTTACATTTTCAAATCTCATATCTACTCTAAAATGCACATCTACAAACTCGCTACAAGTTACACAGGAGTTGTAGCAAACAGGAGGAATCACCAATTCGGTTATACCATTGTCAGGTACCATAATACCTCTATTCTGAAAACCACTTCCTAAAACCACATTACAATCATCGGGAACAAATTCTTGGCAGCAAAAACCAGGGCCATTGATGTATTTATATTCATAGTTGGTAGGACTTGGAGGCAATTGTGCCGTATATTCCCATACATCATCTCCATCAGGATCCATCATAGCGATGTTTCCACTCCAACCATCAAAAGCAGCGCCCATAAAAACACCTGCTGGATTGGTATCGACATTGCTCATATCTACTTGGAAAGTCACATCTACCAATGTGATACATTCTTCGCTACAAGAACTAAAACAAACAGCAGGAATGACTAAATCTTGATTAATGACCGCTACACCACGGTTTTGGAACTGACCATTTGTTACATCACAAGCAACAGGAACAAATTCTGCACAACAGAAACCAGGACCGTTGATGAATTTGTATTCATAAGCACCAGGTAAAAGGTCTGTTGTGTAGGTGTATATGCCATCTCCGTCAGTATCACTCATCGGAATGTTTCCACTCCAACCATCAATGTTACTACCCATGAAAACACCACCAGCATTTACTGTTTCATTGCTCATATCTACTTGGAATGTAACTGAGTACATTGGAACATCACAAGTTCCGTCATCTGTACACAAACCAAAACAAGTACTGATTGTTTCATCAGTTGCTCCTACTACAATTAGTCGATCATTGAAGTTGGCAGCACTTGCACAAATTTGTCCTCCAATTTGTTCTTTACAGTTGAAGTCACCTGGGCAGTTTCCATTGGTGAAAGTATAAAAGTCTCTGTAATCGGTAGGAAGAGTTCGAGTGACACTATAAGTACCATCGTTGTCTGCATCCAACATAGGAATGTCACCAGGTTGTCCAAAGCCTAATCCACCAGCTAAGAAAACGCCATCAGGACTTACTACTTCATTCGACATATTTACTTCAAAAGTTACATCTACAGATGCACAACTCGTAGTAGTAGAACAAACGCCAAAACAAGTATTGATGGTCATATCTGTTGTACCAGCTTGGAAAGAACGGTCGTCAAAATTAGCAGGGTCACTACAAGATTGTCCTGTCATGCGTTCTTTACAGCTATAGTCACCACAGTTACCATTGGTGAATACATAATAGACAAAAGCATTATCAGCTACGGTAACAGAGCCAGAATAAATTCCATCATTGTCTGGGTCTGTTAGTTCATTAGTACCAGGAGCACCTATTGTGCCTCCTGCTACAAATACTCCACTTCCATTGACAATGATATGATCCATGTTAACATTGAAGGTAACAGTCACATCTGCCTGGGCTACCTGAAAACAGGTAAGGAGTGTTAAAAATAAAAACGTAAAGATTCTAGTCATAATTATTAAAAAGTTTAAGACACGTATTTGTATTATGTTGTTTATGGTTGATTAAAATTTATTTTGCCAAAATATACATTATTTAACTTTTCTCCAAGTCAAATAATAGTCGAGGTAGGGTTTTTTTAGGAGAAAATCAAAACAAAATGTAGGCTTTAGAATTCTCAGCACAAGAATAGAACAAAGTAAGCTATTTATTTAGTTTTAGGCTACAACAATACTACTACAATAAGGGGTTTCTTGTGTCAAAAGCGTAAGATAAAAAAATATTGTCAATTGATAATCAGCAGTTTTTGCTTTTGTAAGAGAATAGTAAGCTAAATTGCATTATTTATTGAAGAAGGATATTGTCCAATATAAATTTCGTATTTTTGATTTGTTAAATTGAATAAAATGATGAAAAAAATACAATACCTATTATTTGTTTGTTGCTTGACAAATGTACTTCAAGCCCAAATTCCACCAGCATATTTTACGGATGTTTCTGAATCTGCTGGGTTCTCAAATACA
>JBMYXW010000603.1:0-2933 GCA_049608825.1 Chitinophagales bacterium | reverse complement strand
AGCATGTCAGTAAAAACCTGCACATTCGACCCTTTGAATTGACGGAAGAGGAAAGAGAGGATTTGAAGGCATTTTTGGAAAGTTTGACAGGGGAGAATTGATTTAAAGTTCATTTTAAAAAGAAAAATCATTTTTATGATAACTCCAGAGTTAAAAGAACAACAATTGGCTTTTTTTGAAAAGTCTGGCTTCTTCAAGGGAAGACAAATCCATATAAGGGCAGCTCTTTCAACCAATGGTGAAAACTTTGACAGGCACTTTATCGCCTTCACAACGATGGTTTTTGAGCTGAAATATTTTGGAGTGAGAATCAGTGGCGCAAAGGCAATGTTTGACGGTGAGCATCAATGTTTTGAAATAGCATAGAAAGTGGGCTTCAAATCACTGCTGTCGCAAATGTTCCCACCCTCTTTTAATGGAGTTTGATTATTTTGGCATTGATGTTCATGACTATGGTGAATTTGTATTTGTTGCAGCCAAAAGCATCGGCTCAAAGACATACAAATGCAGAGTAAGAATTAAGGCTAAATATTTCACATTAAAATGCCCCAAAAATTACCTTCAATCGCTTCGGTTCTTGGAGTTTTTTTGTTTAACTATCTTTACAAAACTAGTGTTCAGTCAAGTTTAAAATGATGGGTTGCCAATGTAATCGCCAATTTTAATTGGGTGATTTTCAAGCTCCCAAATGAATTTGGGGCTTACACTACTCATCAATTCAATGTTGACATAGCACTAGATTGACTCAACAAGTTCATTAGTAGCTTGATTAAGAGTAAATTTGATTTTCTCTTTTCTGTCCTCCTTACCCTCCAATCAAGGCAAAGCCCGCCCAATCAATCGGCTGAAAAGCGTCATCTTCCATCAAGGCTAGCTTGGCTTTTCGGAGAGCAGTAGCATAAGTATAACCTTCCAATACATACCCAAAAAAAGCCTGTACCAATTCACTCGTTGAATCCTGTGGTACTTTGAAGAGCGAATAAATGATGTTGGAAGCGCCCGCATACAAAAAAGCCCGATGTAATGCCATCATACCTTCTCCTTGTTGCAATTTCCCCACACCACTTTCGCAGCTACTCAAAACCACCAATTCAGCTTTCAGTTGGAGGTTCATCACATCGGATATATAAAGTTTGCCTTTTTCATTGGAAGATTCAGTGTTTTCTCCTTCATCGCCCATATACAGATTCAAACCCGATAAAGCAGCGTTTTCTTTGTCCGAAAAGCCATGTGTAGAAAGCAAAATGTGTTTGTAGTCTTCGATGTACTCCAAGAGTTGTTCTTTGGAAGCCATATCGTAAAAGAGCGCAATGGCTTCTTTCTGTTGTTTCTCGAAGAGTTCATAGACTTTTTTGACTTCTATTTCGGTGTCTTCCAAATCGACCAAGACTTCTGTTTCATTAGCACCAGATTTCAGAATTATTTCTCGATTGTTTCCACTGCTTTTGAGGATATATCCACCTACCTCTGTTGCTCTTTTGCCGAATTTGACAGGAGCTACACCCAAAAAACCATCTTGAATTTTGCTCCTCAATTCCAATTGTTTTTTGAAGTGTGATTGTCCAATCAAGGTAGCAGAATAATGGTATTGGACTTGAAATTTTTGGAGGAGGTAGGGTAATTGGGAAAAACTTTCGATGTTGCTACCCGAAGAAATGGGTGAAATGAGTGCATCAAAAGGAAGGCTGTGCAATGCGCCATCGGGAATGATAAGCAATTGTTCTTTTTCCTCCAATTGGCTTTCGATGGGTTGGAAAAGAACTTGATACAATTGGAGGGCGATGGAAATGTATTCCTCCAAATCGCCAAGAAATATCGCTTTTTGAAAATCGGTTACCCATTGAAGAAAATCCTCTGATAATTTGACTACTTCCATTAAAATAGTATTGTGGTCAATTGCAAAAATGAATAATTGATTGGCATAGAGGGAGTATTGAATCAATAATTCTTTGGCTTGGAGTAAAGACTGAGTTTTGGCGATAGAAATGGCTTGGGTTTGGTATTTGATTTGGTAGTAATTGGGATAGGTTTGTTCCAGTTGTTGCATCAATTCACTGTATTGCGAATGATAATCCAGAAATTCTATTTGTAGGTTTTGTATGTGATTTTCTTTTGTAGCTACTTCATTTTTGGATGTTTTTTGGGCTTGTATGGCTTTGTCAAGTTGAATCAGGTGCGCTTTTAGTTTATCTTCTTTCTCCAAAAATGGAGGAGGGATAGGCGATTGTACTTTGGCAATTTCGCCTTGCATGGCAGATAGAAGGAGTATCGCTTTTGCTTTTTCGGCGAAAAAAAAAGCTTTTTCCACCGCTTCTGTTTCTTTGATTTCTTTCCAAGCGGTGTAACTTGCCTCCAAACCTGTTTCATAAACCTTGGAAAAAGTATGTTCTATAGAGAGTTTGGAGTGGTCGGAATGGTAGCCCTGTCTTATTTTTTCCATTACTGATACTGCCAACGTTGCACTTTCCAAAGCTGCCTCTAAATCTTTGGGATTAGAGGTAGAGGACAAATAGTAGGCTCGAAAAGCTTCTGCTTTGCTGCTCAATAAGGGAATACAAACATGGTGGTGGATGTCCTCCAATAGTGGATTTTGATACTTGTTTTCAGATGCCAAAAAGCCTGGACAAACTTGTAAGCCCTGTTGACAAGCGTGAATGGCAGCAGGATGGTTTTTTTGTTGGATGTACAATTGAGCAATAATAAAATAGTTGCGTGCAATCCGAGGATGTTGTTTGTCAAATATCTGCAAATGACTCTGTAAAGCTTTTTTCAGAAAGTGGTCGGCTTCCGAAAAATTGCTTGTTTTGAGGTAGGTTCTTCCCAATCCCATTTCAATAAAAGCAATGGCATCGGCTTGATTTCCTTTTAAGGAATATAGAATTTTTAGGCTTTTTTGGAAGGTATCAATGGCTTCTGGGTATTGCTTCAAAGAA
>JBMYXW010000602.1:0-2937 GCA_049608825.1 Chitinophagales bacterium | reverse complement strand
AGCATTTGATGTGTCGTTCTCGCTGTTCGTGGTACATTTGGAGTTCACTGAACTGGAAAAAATGGGGTTCTTTGTCGTCTGCACACTCGGAGCAATTGCAGGAAATCCACTCACTAACGCTCAAATTGTTTACATCTGCATGAATTTCTTCAATCGTTTGGCGAATCATTCGCAGCATTTCTTTCTTAAAACTTCCTTCAAGTGTAATGTGAATTTTGCGGTCAAAATACCGTTCTCTCACCAATGCTCGTGTGTCTTTGTACTCCAATAACACACCGTATCGCCAATTGGTGGCTTCGTGAATAAATGGATGCAGCTTCACAATCAACCTCGTCAACATTCCCTTGGGCATGAAGGGGTAACGGTATTCAAAGTGGAAATTATCGAGATTTGTCCGCCATTCATAAGGAATCTCATCGACTCCCAAAAGCTGGGGCGCAAGGTAATGACCTGGACGCAACTCAAAACAAAGCTCAAACTTGTGGTTTTTCATCAAAGACAACAATTCCTGTTTGTTGTCCCAATATTCTTCGTCTCGCCATATATGACTCAAATCATTGTCAGTGAAATGCCCGTGGTTGTCCTTAATCCGTTGATTGTCCAGTACGTTGTAAACTCCTTTTGTGACCCAATCATGGTTCAAGAAAATGCGGTTCTTTAGCTCTTCATCGTCTTTGAAGTGAAGAATCACGCCCAAATCATGGAAAAACTCACTGATAAACAAAGCACTCGTTTCATTTAGATGGTACTTTTTGCACATTTCTAAATACTTCTCGTAGCTGATGTAGTTTTTGCCGTCTTCCTTCAATACCTCCAATTTCTTGCGAATGTCGACCCATACTTTGGGCAAAGGTGTGCCTATATGCGGCAACAGTTGACGGTTTTTGAGTAGTTCCTTTATCTTATCCTTGAGCGCATCAATCGTGTGTCTATAATCAGGGGTACAACTGATTTTTTCTAAGCTGAGAATATTCTGAAAGTGCTTTTGATATTCTTTTATAGGCAACTCTCTGGTAGGTTGGTCGCATTTGTTCATCACCATCAAAATAGGGCTATCTCCTCCCAAAAGACTGATAATGTTCAACCAATAGTAAAAATCTTCGTGTTTGTCCTCCTTTCGAGGCTCAGTAACGAGCAGGTAAATGGCTCGTTTGGTCAAGAAAAACTGGTGAGTTGCATGGTATATCTCTTGTCCTCCAAAATCCCATATATTCAATCGAAAATCCTTCTGTAAGTCCAACTCTTCTTTTGGGATAATCCATGGCTTTACGTCAATTCCCTCGGTACTTTGTTCGTCCTCCAATTCATAATCACTCAATGTCAGTGATTTAGATAAAGATGTTTTTCCAACTCGCCCTTCTCCAACCAATAACAACTTCATTTCATAGAGAAAATCTTTTTCCTCCGCTTTCGCCAAAGCTTTGAAGTAGTTTCGTATAGAGATGATTCCTCTATTAGCGATTTCCAAAGGAGGTGAATCTATGGGATTGTCTTTGAGATATAAATATTGAAGGCTTTGAATATTGGCAATTTCGGGAACTATGTCTCGCAATCTATTACCACTCAAATCCAATAGTTCCAGTTTGTGAAGCTTGGCTACTTCAGGTAATAAGACCCGCATTTCGTTTTTGCCCAAATCCAAGTACTCCAATTCATTTAGGTTTCCTATACCATTCGGCAAGCCTACAATTTGATTGCTGCGTAAATCCAACAATTGTAGTTTTTCTAAGTCCGAAAACGTATCGGGCAACGTAGTCAGTTGGTTGTTGCTAAGATATAAGCGTTGGAGTTCCTTCAATTCCGAAAAAGAATTTGAAAGGTTTTTCAATTGATTTCCACCTAAGTACAAGCGTTGAAGCGAGCCTAGTTGTGAAAAAGATTCGGGAATTTCCTTCAATAGGTTATCCCCCAAACCCAATCGTTGCAAAGCTGGAAGGGTGCACAGTTCATCCCCAATTTTTGCCAATCTGTTCCCCTTCAAGTCCAGTCGTTGGAGGTTTTGAAGTTCAGAAAAACTGTCGGGTAATTTTGTTAATTGATTGTTGCTCAACCCTAGGCGTTGAAGGTTGGACAAACGGCAAAAATCTTCTGGTAATTTAGTGAGGAGGTTATTACTTAAATCCAGCCGCTGCAATCTTTTTAAATTACCTATTTCATTCGGTAAACTCTCCAGCTCGTTTTTGCTAACATCCAATAATTCCAAACGCTTCAATTGACCTATTGCAGCAGGTAAGGCATCCAAAGAATTGCTACTCAAATCAAGCAATTGTAGGTTTTGAAGTAGCCCAATTTCGGCAGGAATGTGGCTGATTTGATTCCTGTCTTTCTTGGTATATGCCGACCAATGCCCCATTTTTAACTCTGTTAGATGGCTTAGTTCAAATACTTTGTTAGGTATTCGGGTGAGTCCAAGGTTGGTAAGGTCTAGTGTGCGAAGTTTTTGACTTCTTGCTTCTTCAATGCGTTGTATCGCCAGCTCTTGCAGATCCATTTGTATGCTGTTTTTTTAGGCTCTTTTATAAAAGGTCAAAATAAAGGTGGTGGGGATAATTGATTTATAAAATCAATATAAATTTTAATTTTTATTCTAATTTTGATTTTCATTCATCGTATAATACAATTATTGAACCGATTCTTTAACAAAGATAGTCTTTTTAAATGGTGCAAAAAATCAAACTACAAAGCGGAGACATTACCAAACTGGAAGTAGATGCCATTGTGAATGCGGCAAATCGTTCTTTGTTGGGCGGTAGTGGAGTCGATGGTGCAATTCACCGAGCTGGTGGTCCTTCGATTTTGGCAGAATGTAAAGTCATTGGAGGCTGCAATACAGGCGAGGCAGTCATCACAACTGCGGGAAGAATGCCTTCCAAACACGTTATCCATACAGTTGGCCCAATATGGAGAGGTGGCAATCGAGGAGAAACAAATTTATTG
>JBMYXW010000601.1:0-2942 GCA_049608825.1 Chitinophagales bacterium | reverse complement strand
TACGAATCAAAACATTGAACACATTCATGTTGGATTCATAGGCCCTCAAACCGTTAGAGCTACCAATCTAGGGATAGCACCAGGAAAGGCTATGGAACTTGCCATTAAGCAGTATAACAATTCAAGAAATGAAGATGAACCCGAAATAATCCTAAAGGAAATTTTGGACATTGGAGTTAGGTGTAAAAAACTTGAATTAGACTTATCAAGCGAGAACGCATACGAAAAGCTATTTAGCACGGCTAAAAGTAAATTGGGCGACCCAATAATATTAGTAAATAATGCAACGTACAGTACTCAAACAACAATTGATAATTTGACAGCATCAGAATTGGATAAGCACTATGCAATCAATTTGAAGGCAACAACTTTGTTGACTTTGGAATTTATTAAACAGTTTAAGTTCGATAAAAATGGAAGAATAATAAACCTTACGTCTGGCCAATCTTTAGGTCAAATGCCGAACGAAATAGCATATGCAATTACAAAAGGTGCAATTGAAACATTGACTTATACCTTAAGTCAAGAAATAGCTCAAAAGGGAATTACAATTAATGCGATAAACCCTGGTCCGAATGACACGGGTTGGATGAACAAAGAATTAAAAAACGAACTGTTGAATCGATTTCCAATGAAACGTATCGGTGAACCTAAAGATACCGCAAAACTAATTGGTTTTTTAGCCAGTGAAGATTCGGAATGGATTACCGGACAAATAATTCATTCAGAAGGTGGGTTTAAGAGATAAATGAAAAACGAAAAGCTAACAATATATAAGACGGAATATTCCCTGCGGTCATACTCCGCTTATAATTATCCGTTAGTCACTATAAAAAAAGAAATACCGAACCAAAAAAGTAACACTATGCCTAATTTACAAATGGGTACAACCAGATACCTTCTAAATAGAGAAACGATAAAAGCCAAAGTCAGTAAAAAAATTGGCAATTACGCTCTCGGAATAATGTTAAAAAAAGTATCAACTGACCCCAAAACGGGTAAAAAGCGGACATCTAATAAATTTGTACCAAAATATGTTGGTCGTTCTGATACTGATTTACAAAAAGAGATTATTCAACAAGGAATAAGTCTTAAAAAGGATGAAAAAGGCAATCAATTGTACACACATTTTGCCTTTACTCACAAAAGAATACTTGACAAAACATCCTACATCATGGAGCGCAAAAATTACCATGATTTTGGAGACGGTGGAGAACTTGATAATAAAAGACACCCAAAAAGACCAAGTAGATTTGATAAAACAATTTTGCCTTGCGCAAAACCTACTTGTAATCATTAAATTGACTATCCAAACTCAATTAGAGGGTCAGGGTCGCCAGATTGCTTCCACTCAATAGGAATACGGAATAAATCCTCGGATAACCTTTGAGATAATTGTACGACAGGTAATTTTGGAATATAAGACTCATCTTCGGAAAAAGTAAAACTACCATCGTGATTTGCGGAGTAACCCGCTGACATAATTTCAAGATGCTTTTTGTCAATTCGCAATTCAATGAGAATTTCCCGAAGTAAATCTATCGGATTGCTTGAAATGTTAAAATCATTTGCTGTATCAGCCATTGATAAAAAATTTAAAAAAATAAAAAATACAGTGACTAACAATGCATCTATGTCCATGTCGGGCAAAAGCCCGCCACGTCACAGATGCCCGCCCGTTGTGCCTCATGTAAAAAAAAGAAAAAAACCAAGGTCGTCTAACCAAAAAATTGTACCTTTCAAGTTTATAAAAATCACAAAATTTGAGCAAGAAAAAAGTAAACGACGGAATAAAAAGAGTTGTAACTGAACTCATGGACAGAGTGATGAACAAAGTTCTGATAACAGACCCATTTATAAAAGAAAAACATCACTCAAAGAAGCCTTTGTATGCTGCTTTAGTGCCTGATGAAATTTTCAAAGGCTCTCATTTTGAAAGAAGATTTGTTACTCCTTTTGGTGGAGTTTGGGAAAAATTAGCCCATGTAGTCGCTCAAGAATATCATGGACATTGCGAAATGGGAAAGACGATTACAGGAGAAGTCGGTGCAGAAAGATTGAGAAGAATCCAAGAAGTTCTCAATAAATTAGAACATCGAAAAAAGGGAAAAGATAGAGTTATCCCCGATTGGGATGTTGAACTGAAATATATTCTTGAAGGAGGAGGAAAATTGATACCGACAAGTGTAGTTTGTGATATTTACATTGAGAGCAAAAAGACAAAGAAAAAGTATGCATTTGAAGTAAAAGCACCGCTTCCTAATAGTGACCAAACCAAAGTTAGTAAGGAAAAGATGTTCAAACTTTTAGCCATGAATCCAAGTAAAATTGATTCCGCTTTTTATGCTTTGGCTTATAATCCTTATGGAAAAAAGGAAGATTACAATTGGAGTTTTCCTATGAGGTGGTTTGATATGCGAAATGATGAATCAGTTTTAATTGGTAACGAATTTTGGGAATTGATTGGCGGAAAAGGGACTTACAAAAACTTCATTACCGAAATCAACTCTTTGGGTAAGGAATACAGAGAACGGATTTATCGAGAATTTTTAGGAATGGAACCTCCAGAAGGTTTTGACGAAAAAGTTTTGCAATAAAATACTATGAAGAAAGCATTCACATTTATTGATTTATTCTCAGGTATTGGTGGCTTTAAAATGGCATTAACCAATAATGGTGGTTCTTGCTTAGGTTTTAGTGAAGTTAACAAAGATGCAGTAAATGCTTATTGCGAAAATTATCAAGTTGAGCCTGAGTCAAATTTTGGAGATATTACTAAAATAAAGGGATTACCGCAACATGACGTTTTGACTGCAGGTGTTCCATGTCAAAGTTGGTCTATCGCAGGGAAAAATTTGGGGTTCGATGATGATAGAGGACAGTTGTGGAATGATACGATATATTTGCTGAATCAAGCTAAACCCAAAGCATTTATTTTTGAG
>JBMYXW010000600.1:0-2942 GCA_049608825.1 Chitinophagales bacterium | reverse complement strand
AAATTTTCTAAAAAAATTCCGCTTTTAGAAAATATAAACACGGCATTGCACACACCAAATGATATTTTACAATTGACTATCAGTAGTTTACCAATGAATAAAAAAACAATGTAACAATAGTACAAATGATAGTAACAGGATTGAAACACTACGAAAAATAATTTTTTTTCATTTGCATCAATCGAAACTTAATGTATTAATCACCTAAAGTATAGATATAACTTTTACTAATACCAATACTTAAAATATAAATGTATGGAACAAACAAACGTGTATTTAGATCAACTCCTAAAGTTATTAGTTGATTATGCCCCTAAAGTAGCAATCGCCCTTTTATTACTTGTTGTAGGTTGGTGGGCAATCAATCGTTTTTCTAAATATTTTAAAGATTATTTAGATCGAACCGAACACGCTCCTCCCGAAGTAGAGTCTTTTGTTCATTCTATTGTAGAATTAGGACTTAAAATATTTCTTGTTATCAGTGTAGCAGGTATTTTAGGGATAGAAACAACCTCTATTGTTGGTATTTTGGCAGCTATGGGATTTGCAGTAGGTCTCGCTTTGCAAGGTAATTTGAGCAATTTCGCAGCAGGTGTACTTATCTTGATTATGCGACCATACAGGGTAGGCGACGAAGTGAAAATATCAGGCAAATGGCTTTTTGTTAAAGAAATTCAGATATTCCATACTGTTTTTAAAGAGATGGATAACACAATGACGATTATTCCAAATAGTTCAGTCTTAAATGGTCCTATCCAAAATATGACCGCACTCCCCAATCGAAAAATTGCCATAAAAGTCAATGTACCTTATACAGAAGATTTTTTCAAGGTAAAAAAGTTAGTTATTGATACTGCATTTTCTTTTGAAGAAATAGACGAAAACATCAAGCCTTTTATGTTTTTAAAAGATTATGGAGAACATTATATCAAGTTGAGTTTGTCTTTTGCAATGAATAATCCAAAACATTATTGGGTTGTTAATCCAAAACTGAATGATGCAATCATCAAGGCATTGTATGATAATAATATTAAAACCGCTTACCCAAGGGGTGTAGTACATGGAAGTTATGGAGGAGTTATTACAGAAGAAGCAAGTACATTTTCCTAATAAAAAAATGAAGAATAGTCAGATTTACTTAAAAACTAAAACATATTAATGATGAAAATATTAATCATGGGAGCTACAGGCAATGCTGGTAGCCATGCCATTCAATCGCTTATTGCAAAAGGAGTAAGACCAACTGCGGCAGTTAGAAATATTGAAAAAGCAAAAGAAAAATTTGGAAATAGTGTCGATTATGTATATTTCGACTATTTGGATGCTTCTACTTATGACGCTGCATTAGAAGGCGTTGATAAATTGTTTTTTATTGCTCCACCACCGAAAAAAGACCCTGCGATTGTTCGGGAATTAATGAAAGCCATCAAGAAAGCGGGGGTTAGTTTTGTGCTTTTCCAATCGGGAAGAACTTCTGGGGGTTACAAAGGCAAACCGCTTTATGAAATCGAAAATGATTTGAGAAATAGTGACCAAAATATATGCATTATTCGTCCTGCATGGTATATGCAGAATTTCCACACTTGGACAGGAACAACTTTGGAAGACAACGAATTGTGTTTGCCAACAGAAGATGCTAAAGTTTCTGTAGTTGATTTGAATGATTTAGGTGCAGCAATTGCAGCAATTCTTACAACAGACGGACACGCTGGCAAAGAATATAGTATTACAGGAGGCGAAGCATTAAGTCATGGTAGAATAGCTGATATTCTTTCGGGTGCAATGGGCAAATCTATCGTGTTTTCCAATCCAACGGAGGAAACTTATGTCCAACGAATGATACAAAAAGGTTGGACAGAATATGCTGCTAATCATAGCAAATGGCTTTTTATGCGTATCAGAGAAGGTTCAGAAGCGGTAGTTTCTTCTGATTTTCAAAATTTGGTAGGTAGAAAACCTATCAGCTTTGCTGAATTTGCTAAGACAGAATTTGGAGCCTAATCAATTTATTCTAAAAAAAAGAAACAGAACTATGTATAAAACAAAAGTTGGACTTTGGATTCCTCCAAGGGCAAGTATGAATGTGCCTATTGCAGTAGATACTCCTGCTGTCGTTCACGCTGATAATCGCCGTTTATTTAATGATTATTTGCAAACTATGGGCGTAGAAATTTATGATAATTTAGACATCCGAAAAGCTGTTATTAGGGATAATAAGGTCTGGTTAGGAGATTTTTGTATGAGTGACCTTGACCATTTTATTTGGATGGGTTACATTGATAGAGCATTAGACAGTTATCCATTAGAGGTATTGAGAGTATTGGAGTTTAATGTGAAAGTTTATAATTCTCATTCATTTTATAGTGTAGCGACAGATAAGTTTACCTCTTTTAGTTTACTTCATCAACATGGCATACCTGTATCTGAAATTTTCTTGGTCAATCAAGAAAATGCAGAAGAGTTAGAGCCTTTATTTGAAAAACATTCCTTTTTGTTGAAACCTCGTCGGGCTGGTTTTGGATTAGGTATTATTAAGGTGGATAAGTTTTCTCAATTCTTGGATATACTCGATTATCATCCTAAAAAGAGTTATTACTTAGAAACATTTTATCCTAATAGCATGGCAGATTGGGTAGGTGTAACAGTGATGAACGGAAACGCACTTTATGGATACAGAAAGAAAAGTGAAAAAATATCGGGCTGGAAAGTTTTTGATAGAAGCAAGAAAGGTGGCAAGGTAGATTACGTGAAAATAAGCCCTGAAATTGAAGAAATGTCTATCAAAATTGGTAATATTTTAGGTGGTAGTTTTTACGGTTTGGATTTTATTAAAACGGCTGAAGGATACAAGGTTGTAGATATTAATTGCTTCCCAGGCATTTATCATAGCTTTATTGAAGCCTTAAATATACCATTGGAAAAGATATTTTTTGAGATGCTTG
>JBMYXW010000599.1:0-2950 GCA_049608825.1 Chitinophagales bacterium | reverse complement strand
TTACGGGTATATTTGATAAGATTGAGATAGGGTTTTCGGCGACTTTTTAGAGATTTTTTGCGGTGAATGAATACCGAAAAACTGTCCAAAAAAGCACTCAAAGCAATATGTTCATTCAACTCCAAATAGGTTTGCAATAAAATGGTTTTTGCAGACAATTCTAAAAACACCTCTTTGTAATCCACTCGATTGAGCAAAGGAATGATTTCTTCAAATCGTTTTCGCATGAAGTACAACCTCGCCAAATTGTAAGAAAATAAGCGTTCTCTCGCATCTTCTACTACTCGTTCTTTGTATTGGTGAATGAAATTTTCGACCCACTTATAATCCTGCAATTGTAGCCCAATTGTCACCGCATTTTTATAGACAAAAGGGGACAGCCATCCATCTTCCAAAAACACATCGTTTTTGATTTCAAACTGATAGAGATTAAACAATCTTCTGAAAGCAGGCTCAATTTCCCCCTTTGATTTGTTGGCTTGACGAATACAATAATTGTGTGCCATGACAAACATATCTTGGGTTTCGCTGATGTCAAACTCTTTGAAGTGTGTCATCAACAAGCGTTTTAGTTCTTCAAAATGTACCTCTTTACTATCTTCTGTCAAGGTATTCAAGCCTTGGTAAAAAATCCCAATTGAAGGAATGTGTGGGTAAGAATGTTCTTTTAAATGTTTTTGCAATTCCTTCAATAAATTCAATTGATATTCTTTAGGCGCAAAACGTTGATAGTTCAAAGCTTCGTAGCTGATTTTTAATTTGTTTATCAAATAAAAGGCATCCAAACTATCGGACAATTCCTGCAAAAAAGGCTCTGCGTTTCGTTTGTGTTGGTCTTCAATTTGCTGCTTCAAAGCAGTATAAATACGCCATTCGTCAAAAAAGTAGTCGGCATTTTTTGAGATACGTTTTTGCTGTGATTTTTGTAAATTTCTGATGGTTTGGTCAAAAAGTTTGGTGAGTGAGCGTTGTCTATAGATTTTTGCCAATTGAAGTTGGGCATGATGTTGGGAATCTTTTTTTTGTTCTTCGTAAACCAAAAAATCTTCTACCAATCTTGATAAACTACTCATTAATTGCCTAATACGAATGCTTTTGTAAGGTGTTTTGGGAAACAAGTGTTGATAAACGGTTTCTTTTGCAATGCGTTTTGAGGCAAATCGAGGTGCTGCTTCATGTAGGTAATCGAATAGGTTGATGACCGTTTGTTGTTCATTGAAGTAGGGGGAGCGAACAAATTTGCTGAATAATCGCCATTCGGTTTTATCGAAGCTTTTGAGTAATTGAAGTAGCTTGCTGGTTTGCATAAGTTAATATTTGGGTGAACAAAGTTAAAATATTTATTGGCTAATAAGCAACTAATAGTCAGATAAATATCGTCTTACAACTAAATGGTTGTCGCACGAAATAGGGCTAACAATCACCAAAAAATGTTTTTGGTATTGATGCAACAAACATTGAACTTAGTGTTGTCAAAGGGATGATTGTAGGACAAGCTAATTTTTTTAAAATGTCAGAAACATGTTTCAGAATGCCTCATATCGTGGCTTAGAATATATACACAAACAGATAATCCAGTTTTTTAAGTGGGTATTGGTTTTTGTATGTTGTTTTGGTACTTCTTATGTATTGAAGGCTCAATGTCCTGTTTTGACGGTTGATATAGGAAGCACGTCTTTACAGATATGTTCTGAAAGTCAATATTTTGTTCACTACTGCAATCAGGGAGATGGGATTGCGGAAAACGTGCAAATTGGAGTCACTTTTCCCGAAACGATTGTTTTCAAGGATAGTGAATTGCCTTTTGAACGTATTGAAGAAGTATATTTTTTTGAAGTAGGTACACTTGCAGTCAATCAGTGTGGGGATTTTGTTATTGATGTAGCGATTGTATGTGATGTACTAATTGACAAGACGGCTTGTGTTGTTGCAACTATCAGCCCTAACGATCCTTGCGAATTGCCAAGTGAATTGTGGGATAGGGCGAATATTGAAGTGAGTGGAGAGTGTATTGAAGGTGAGGTAAAGTTTACCATCAGCAATACAGGCGAGGGAAATATGACGGAATTGAGTCAGTATCGCATTTATGAAGATGATATTTTTGTGTCAAGCGGTACAAAATTCCAGATGTTGGCAGGAGAATCTATAACGGTCTCACGAGCAGCAAACGGTCGGACAATTTCTTTGGCGGCTGATCAAGGTGTTTTTCACCCTCAAAGAGATACACCAAAAGCAAGTGTTGAGGCCTGTGGCGAACCACCTTATAGTTTGGGAATCATCAACAAATTTCCACAAAATGACCAGCTACCTTTTACCGACTATGATTGCCAGCAGATACAAGCAAGTACAACAGGAACTGAGAAATTGATTTTGCCTTCGGGTGCAGGAAAGGAGAAGGTCATACCAGGTGAATCTCAATTGACGTACAAAATTCGGTTTCAAAACGATGAAGAAACGCCTGTGGAAAGGTTGGTCATTCGAGATGTGTTGTCGCCTTATTTGGATATCAACCGCTTGGAATTGGGAGCAAGTAGCCATTCTTATTCCTTTGAACTTATGGCAGCAAATGTATTGGTATGGACTTTTGACAATATCAACTTGCCAAGCTCTGAAACAAACCTCAAAGAAAGTCAAGGTTTTGTTCAGTTCAAGATACATGTTATTGATGAAGAATTATTGGATATTCAAATTGACAATCAGGCGAGTATGAGATTTGGGAATTATTCACCTGTCTTTACAAATCCTGTGCATCATTTCACAGGTGATTTAACCTTGGATTTGGACGATAAATGGATTATGGTTGGTGAGGCAGTGGAGGTGTACCCGATTCCTGCACAAGATTTTCTTCATTTTGTACATATCAGTCAACAACAGCATTTGAAATCTAATCCATTAACTATAGAAATTTACAATTTAATAGGACAAAAAATAAAATCGTTGGCTTTTAGAG
>JBMYXW010000598.1:0-2955 GCA_049608825.1 Chitinophagales bacterium | reverse complement strand
CACAATACGCAACAGACGTTTTAGTAAAACGTCTCTACAAATACAATTATCAACATCAACACACAATACGCAACAGACGTTTTAGTAAAACGTCTCTACAAATACAATTATCAACACAAATACAATTATCAACACAAATACAATTATCAACACAAACACAAAAAAAACACACTTGAACACACAAACACCTAAACACATCTCTCACCTTCAATGCCTAATTTGTGGCGACAAATACCAACCCAATGAGGCAGAATACGTTTGTCCCAAACATGGATATGAAGGCATTTTGGAAGTTGTGTATGACTACGATTACATCGCTCTACAAACACATCCCGACAAATGGCTGCAAAACCGAGATACTTCAATTTGGCGGTACAAAGCTTTGTTGCCCATTGCAGACGACAGCCGATTACCTCTATTACACATTGGAGGAACGCCTCTTTATAATGCCTCTCGTTTGGCAAAAAATATGGGTTTGTCAAAAGTTTGGATCAAAGATGAAGGGCGACAGGCAACGGCTTCCTTGAAGGATAGAGCCGCAGCGATTGCTTTAGTGAAAGCACAAGAACAAAACGCAGAAGTGATTACTGCAGCTAGTACAGGTAATGCAGCAGCAGCATTGAGTGGTTTGTGTGCGGGTGTTGGGCAAAAAAATGTGATTTTTGTTCCCGAATCTGCTCCAGCCGCCAAGATAGCCCAGTTGTTGGTTTGTGGTTCGGAGGTGATGTTGGTGAAAGGAACGTATGACGATGCTTTTGAACTCTGTTTGCAAGCCACCGAAAAATATGGATGGTATAACCGCAATACAGGGTACAACCCCTATATGACCGAAGGTAAAAAGACGGTCAGTTACGAAATTTTTGAGCAGTTGGGTAGAAAAGCTCCCGATGTAGTGTTTGTGAGTGTGGGAGACGGTTGTATTATTGGAGGAGTCTATAAAGGCTTCAAAGACTTACACGAGCTGGGTTGGATAGAAAAAATGCCTCGACTCATTGGAGTACAAGCCGAAGGGAGCAATTACTTGTATGAGGCTTGGAAAAATGGAGAAGATTTGCAGCAAAAACCACCGATTGCAGCCCATACGATTGCAGATAGTATTTCGGCAGGCTTACCAAGAGACCGCTTCAAAGCCATGCGAGCTGTCACCGATTCAAAGGGTATTTTCATGACGGTTACAGATAATGAAATCTTACAGGCGATTCCTTCTTTGGCAGCTCAAACGGGTGTATTTGCAGAGCCTGCAGGAGCTACAGCTTATGCAGGCTTGGTGAAGGCAGTTGCCGAAAAATGGGTAGATGTTTCGGAAGAAATTGTGGTATTGAATACAGGCAATGGATTGAAGGACATCATTGGCGCACAAAAATCCTTGGAGCTTTGTGGAAAAAAAGCAAATTTGATTGAGGCAAAAATGGAAGCATTGCAGAACATGATTGGAAAATGAAGTGTAAATAATCACTAAGATTATCTACAAATTCATTGTTTAACTCTGATTCACTTGATTGATAAATATTTCATTCAACGAAGGCAAAATCTCTTGAAAAGAATCGATTTTGGTGTCATTGTCAATGAAATAACGAAGTACATCATTGGAGTGAAAACCTTCATTGAGGCTAATTTCCAATTGATGATTCGATTGCTTCAAAATATTGAAAATTGGAGTGTCCAATGCTGGCGGTTCACCCACATAGTGTAAGCTGAATTTGTTTTTTTTGAAGCGATGCTTGAGGTTTTTTACCTCACCCTCTAAGATGATTTGACCTTGATTGATAAGCGCAATGTTTTCACAAATTTCCTCAACTTGTTCCATTCTGTGTGTCGAAAAAATAATGCTTTTACCTTTTTGCTTCAATTCAAAAATCTCGTCTTTGATAAGATTTGTATTGATGGGATCCAAGCCAGAAAAAGGTTCGTCCAAAATAATCAAACTGGGGTCGTGAACAATCGTGGCAATGAATTGGATTTTTTGCTGCATTCCTTTAGAAAGCTCATCTACTACCTTATCCCACCAATCTTCAATTCCGAATTTATGTAGCCAATGGTCGATTTGTTTTTTTGCCTCCTTTTTTGTGAGGTTTTTTAGCTGTGCCAAATACATCAACTGCTCTCCAACTTTCATTTTTTTATACAAACCTCTTTCTTCAGGCATGTAACCGATGTACATATTACGCTCCTTATCAGAAGTGTTTTTTAGGTCAATTGTTCCCGAATCTTGTACGAGAATCTGAGTAATCATTCGGATTAAGGTTGTTTTACCTGCGCCATTAGGCCCTAATAAACCAAAAATAGTATTTTCAGGAACATCCAAATTAATGTGATTAACGGCTGTTGTTTTTTCGTAAATCTTGGTGAGATCTTTAATAGAAAGAATATTATCCATTGATTATTTTGTTGTTAGCAATAATCAAAAAATAAACCCCAAATTAGGGACTTATTTTTTAAGCGTTACTTAGTTCTTAATTTTTGTTTAAAAGTAAGTAAAATTAGAGATTGTTTACACTATTTTTTAAAATCTTCTGCATCCTTGCCAATGGAATCATAGAACATCCAATGTTTTAAGCCAAAGGTAGTGATAAGTACCAATTATATTTGTTTTGGTTTGGAGTGTCGTAAGTGTATAAAAATTCTGAAGGAAAATAGTTTTGCCCATAAAAAAAGCCCCACAAAACTGCGAGGCATTTTTCATTAAACTGAACTGAAACTGTTATTAGGTAAGGGTATTAAAAATTTCCAAAATCCTTTTTCTATAATCCACCAATAAAGGACGAGCTAAAACTAAAAACGCCTCACAACTTGTGAGGCGTTTTGTATTAAACTGTTAATAGGGTAAAGATTAGGATAATACTAGGTTTAGAAAAAAACAAGGGTTTTAGCGAAATTCCCTTTCTTCAAAAAATTAGTTGTTTTAGGGTTGTTAGGTGTTTTATTATGTCACAAATATAGACTGATAAATGTTGA
>JBMYXW010000597.1:0-2956 GCA_049608825.1 Chitinophagales bacterium | reverse complement strand
ATTACGGCTGCCCAAGTCGCTCGTGCCTACAAAATGGACGTAAAGAAACTGAAAAAATACAATGATTTTGGTTCAGATGTGATTCCTGCCAACAATAAAGTCTATTTTCAGCCCAAACGAAACAAAGGACCATTTGGTTTGAAAACCCATATCGTTCAGAGAGGTGAAACCATGTCTTCTATTTCACAACTCTACGGTATCAAACTCAAATGCCTCTACCACCGCAATC
This sequence comes from Chitinophagales bacterium, assembly GCA_049608825.1. Classification (GTDB taxonomy): domain Bacteria; phylum Bacteroidota; class Bacteroidia; order Chitinophagales; family UBA2359; genus JAUHXA01. The sequence continues at coordinate 2,727 of JBMYXW010000597.1, read as the reverse complement.
GAATGGATATGAACCAACAACAACAAGCTGCTGTTGGACAAGAACTTAGATTGAGAGGCAAGCGTAGTTCTGCTCCTGTATTATCGACAACTCCCATTAAGCCTCCTACAAATACAGATAAACCCATTTTTGTTCCTAATTCTTCGACAGATGATGAGGAAAATTTAAACGATTTTGAAATTCAACCACCTGTTGTCAATCCTCCAAATACGGACGAAGACGGCAATTTGCCTATTTTCCCTCCAAAAGACACAGACAACCCTAATACTGTTACCCACATCGTGAAAAAAGGCGATACACTTTACAAAATTTCTCGCCAATACAATGTGAGCGTTGCAGTTATCAAAGCAGCCAACGGAATGACTTCAAATGATTTGAAGGTTGGACAATCATTGAAAATCAAATAAAACAACAATTTAGTGATAACGATACACGACAAAACTTTTCAACTCTATATTTCTCAAGCAGAGATTCAAACGGCTGTTAATCAAATTGCAGCGCAATTGGAAACCGATCTAAAAGACCAAAATCCATTGTTTGTAGCAATTCTCAACGGTGCTTTTGTCTTTGCGGCTGACCTCATGCGTGCAATTCCTTTCGATGCGCCCATCAATTTCATCAAAACCCAATCTTATGCTGGTACAAGTTCTACTGGAACGGTAAAGACAGTTTTGGGCTTAAATGAAAATATTGAAGGGAGAACGGTGGTGATTTTGGAGGATATTATTGACACGGGGCATACCTTGAAGAAGTTGCTGCAAATTTTGACCGATAAGGGGGCTGGTTCGGTGAAGGTAGCGGCTTTGCTGCAAAAACCCGATGCGCTGCAACACAATGATTTGGAAGTTGATTATGTCGGTATAGAGATTCCAAATAAGTTTGTGGTAGGTTATGGCTTGGATTACGATGGATTGGGGCGTGGCTTTGCAGATATTTATCAGTTGAAGGAAGGAGAGTGATTTATGAAATCAAATTATTGCATAATTTTTGGATTCCCTCTCAAAAGCAGTAAAGATAATGAGCAATAAAAAAGGTTCTACAAGCAGTGCATTGTTGTTGTTGAGTTTGGTCATTTTGGTGGGCTTGGTCTTTTATGGACAGTTGTTTCAGGGCAATGGTTTATTGGTGAAAGGCAAGCCTGATAAGTGCAAAAATTACCTGCAAGAAGCGGATAGTTTGTTTGCATTGAAGCAATACGAAAAAGCCCTCAATTCTTACCAAAATGTATTGGACTGCAAACCCGATAATCGCTATGTGAATGCCCAAATCCGAGAGTGTACCGAACATATTGACGATACTTTTCAGCGTACTTTTGGAGGAACAGCAAGAGATGAAGGGCGCAGCATTGTGGCAGCTCACAATGGCGGTTATGTCATTGCAGCGAATACCGAAAGTTTTGGCAATGGTGGTAGTGATGTTCACATTATGAAACTCGACCGATTGGGACATTTGGATTGGCGGCGAAACTATGGCGGATTGAAGGACGAAAAAGCAAATGACATCATTCGCACACCTGATGGGGGTTATTTCGTTTTGGGTTCGACTCAAACGTATGGGCGAGGTGAAGAAGATATTTGGCTTTTGAAGCTCAACAGTAGTGGACGAAAATCATGGGAAAAAACGTATGGTGATAGCAAACAGGATGTGGGTTTACGCATCACACATCTGAAGGATGGAAACTATGCGATTGCAGGTTTGACCCAATCAAAAGGCAATGGAAAAGGCGATGTTTGGCTACTCAAAATCACAAGTGATGGCGGTGTGATTTGGGAACAAACCAGAGGTGGTTCGGAATGGGATGTGGGAATGGATGTAGCAGAGGCAGAAGATGGGAATTTGGTGTTGGTCGGTTATTCACAGTCCTTCAACCCCCAAAAAGTGTCGGATGGTTGGGTTATGAAAATTGAAGGAACAGTGGGAGACAGTACTTTGTGGACGCAGACTTTTGGTGGAGGTCAAACGGATTTGTTTACAGGCATTGTGTCTTCTGATGACAAAAATTTTGTTTTAGCAGGCAATACCAAATCTTTTGGTAATGGTGCAGAAGATGTTTGGCTATTGAAAATCAATACGGCTGGTCAGAAAGTTTGGCAAAAAACCGTGGGCGGAAAAGGTAAGGACATTGCTTCTAATATTTTGCAGACTTCAAAGAGAAACTATACCCTAGTAGGTCATACTTCTTCGGCAGGTGCGGGGGCAGAGGATGCTTGGTTGGTGAGTTTGGACGCAAGTGGTGGTTTTTTGTGGAAGAGTGAGTTGGGCGGAAAGGGAACGGACAATGGAACGGCTATTGTGGAAACGGTGAATAAGGGATATGTTATGGTTGGTTCGACTCCTGCTGATAAAGGAGACTTGGATATTTGGGTCTTGCATTTAGGAGAAGATGGGAAGGAGGAGCATTAAAAAACTCAAATTCAAGGTTCAAATTCAATACTTTGTATTGGAGGGAAATTCAAATTCAAACTCAATACTTTGTTTTGGAAAAGAAAACTCAAATTCAAGGTACAAATTCAAACTTAATACTTTGTTTTGGAAAAGAAAATTCAAATTCAAGGTACAAATTCAAACTCAATACTTTGTATTGGAGGGAAATTCAAATTCAAGGTTCAAATTCAAACTCAATACTTTGTTTTGGAAAAGAAAACTCAAATTCAAGGTTCAAATTCAAACTCAATACTTTGTTTTGGAAAAGAAAATTCAAATTCAAGGTACAAATTCAAACTCAAT
>JBMYXW010000596.1:0-2963 GCA_049608825.1 Chitinophagales bacterium | reverse complement strand
GGATTAAATTTTAAACGTTTATTAATTTTGTCGGTAAAGGCCAACTTGTTAGGTAATCCAGACGATAAGTCTAATCCAACCGCAATTTCGCTCTTTGATAACTTATTTTTTGCTAACTCATAAGACGTATCTAATTGTTTATATTTAATAATATGCTGAACGATAATAGCAATTGCAGATGGTTATTTGATTGCAGGTATCAGCTTTGACAGAAACTATTGTGCAGGTGGAGGGTTTAAAATTTGGAAAATAGATTTAGAGGGAAATATTGTCAATGAAGTCATCTATCGACACGAAGATTGGTGGATGAGTTCGGCGGGAGAAATGCACATTATTCCCACACAAGACGGATATTTTGCAATTGCGGGAGAATTGGAAATAAATGAAACAGACAATACAGAGGGTTTTATCATGAAGTTTGATGCACAGGGAGACAGCCTTTGGATGAAAAGCTATGGAGGAGAACGTTATGATGTGTTTAAATCTCTTATTGAATTAGAAGATGGCAGTTTTATAGCAGGCGGTGATACTCGAAGTATGGGGGAATTTGCTGAGGAAGGTTTGGAACGGTGGTTGGTAAAAACGGATAAGGATGGAAATGAACTTTGGCAAAAAGCTTTTGGACAAATAGGACATGACAGGTTGAGAGATTTAGTGAAAAATGAAGATGGAACTTATGCTTTGAGTGGAACTATTCGTATTCGGCAACAAAGTTATAAATATGGAGCTTATTATGCCAAGTTGGATGTCAACTTCAATATTATTTGGGAAAAAACCATGTATGAACCCGATAGAAATGCTTGTTTGGCTGTTTTAGATAAACATTCTGAAAGCGGCTATTATTTACTTACTTGTCAAGATACTGTACCCAATTCTTTGCAACCCAAAGGCGTAATGCAGAGAGTAGATGCCAATGGAAAATTGATATGGGAAAAATATTTGGGGCGTTATGCAGCGGGAGAACCTACCCCTACAGCCGATGGAGGAGTCCTCATATCGGGCAATTGGTGGCCCTTAGACGGCATACAAGATACAATGTATGGCTATTTTGCGAAGTTCTCTGAATTGGGGGAAGTAGAATTTGAGCGTTTTTTTAGGCACAAAGATAATGTCACTTTCAATATCTTTGAAGAGGTAGTTTTTACTCCCGATGGAGGTTATTTATTGACAGGTTCGACCAATGGCGAGTTGAATCAAGATATGTGGTTGGTCAAATTGGACAAAAACGCTTGTTTGGAGAGTGATTATTGCGATGATAGAGCGGATATTGTCAGCATTTTTGAACCCGAACCAGTCTTATACGACCTCCAATTGTTTCCCAATCCCAGCCAACAAAATGTGCGTATTCGATTGGACGGCTCTCATTTTGTTGATTTGAGTCTATCTGTTTGGGACATTCAGGGGCGTTTGGTACATCAGCAAAAAATGAATCAAAAAGAGGAACTCATTGAAGTGATTGATTGGGTAAAAGGCATGTATTTGGTGGAGATTAGAGGAGAAAATCAGTTGCTTTTGGGGAGAGAGAAATTGGTGGTGTATTAGCTTGTCTCACTCCGCTTCTTCGTCACATACTCCAACACTTTCCGAATATAATCAAAACCTGAACTAATCGTCAAAAAAGTGGAAATTAACAACAAAACATAAGTGATTCCCCACAAAATATCGTGTGGCACCCAATCCCAATTCCAGATAGCCAACTGCCCGCAGGTCAATACGCCCATAATTGCTGCAAATGTGAAAGCGGTTTTGACCTTGCCCCAAAAATAGGCGGGAACTGCCAAGCCTTCAATAGCTGCAAATATCCGTAAGCCCATCACCAAAAACTCTCGTCCGAGTATCAAAAGGGTCATCCAAGCAGGAATCCAACCTTTGAGGGTGAGCATCACCAAAACGGTGGCTACGAATACTTTATCCGCAGTGAAATCCAAAAACGCTCCCAAATTAGAAACCACATTTTCTTTTCTCGCCCAGTAACCATCCAAATAATCACTCAGCATCGCCCAACCAACTACCATCATCAAAAATAGGTAATTGTACTGCCAATCCCATTCCAATAATAGAAAAAAAGGTGCTACGTATATTCTTGATAAACTAAGATGGTCAGCAATATTGAGCCGTATTTTCATGTAAGGTTGATGCAATTTTGGGTACTCTAAAAAAGGTTAAAGATGCGCTTTTTTGGTAAGACTTTTGAATTTTACTTCAATGATTTTTTGATATTTGCTATAATTCCTTTTCCAAGGAAACCTTATCTTTGACTTCTCACATACCAAAAATCAAAGAATACTATGGAAGACATTAGTTGGTGGATGTATCCTTTGGCAATAACAGCAGGGGCTTTTGCAGGATTTATCAATACTTTGGCGGGCAATGGTTCGGCAGTCACTTTGCCGCTTTTGGTGATGATGGGCTTGTCACCAACTGTAGCCAATGGTACTAACAGAGTTGGAGTTATTATACAAAGTATGATTGCTGCTTTTACGTTTCAGAAAAAAGGATTGATACCAAAAGAAGGTATTTGGTGGATGATTATTCCTTCCGTTTTGGGTGCTTTGGTTGGCTCCAATCTTGCGGTGAACCTCACCGAAGAAACCATGCAATTGTCAATGGGTGTTTTGATGCTCTTTTTATTAGCCCTCGTATTACTCAATCCAAAAAAATGGTTGGCAGAATCTATGGCGGATATGGCAAAAGTCCGTAGTCCTCGCAATGTATTTATTTTCTTTTTGATTGGTGTGCATGGTGGTTTCCTTCAGGCAGGTGTAGGGGTTATGTTATTGACTGCCTTGGTCTTGGGAGCGGGATACAGTCTTCGATATGCCAATGGGGTAAAAATACTGATTGTCTTGGTCTTTAGTATTCCAGCCTTGTTGACTTTTGTGTGGAATGGTAATGTCAACTGGGCTTATGGGTTTTTAGTGGCATTGGGTCAAGGATTTGGAGGGTGGCTGGGAGTCACTTTT
>JBMYXW010000595.1:0-2971 GCA_049608825.1 Chitinophagales bacterium | reverse complement strand
ATTCTTAAAGTTTTTGTCCTTTGCTGGCAAAACTTTTTCTTAAAAATCCCTCGCCGAATGTGGCGACTGATTCAACATTTTTTCAAGCCTTCTGCCCTCAAAAAATGGCAGCGTGGTTTTACTGTATATACGACTATCGGTAGTAGGATAGGGTATGTGTTTTTGGGAATATTAGCGTGGCTGGGGCGATTGTTCACCAAGATATTTGACTTGCTCGGACTGGGTGAATTTTGGACTTTTTGGTGGGTTGCTTTCAATCCCAATTGTCGCCCTCTCACCGAACTGGAATTGAAGGAAGCCAGACGTGTTTTCAAAGATAGCATTCCCTATTCCCTAATCCACATCCATGAAAATTCTCCTCTCGCTCGTATAGGTGCTAAAAACATTGGAGCAATAGATTTGGGAATTTGCATCTGCCACACCATTCACTTCACACGCACTATTCACTGCAAGGGAGGAAATGAAGATATGGCTTGGCTGATACACGAATTGGTACATATCTCTCAACTGGAATATGTAGGCACTCAATATCTGACCGAGGCTCTTTATGCTCAATTCACGACGGGTTATGACTACAACGGCCCTGCGGGTATTGAAGGAAAGTTATTCAGTGACTTCAATCGAGAACAACAGGGCTGTATTCCTGCCGATTATTACAAGTTTGTTTTGTACAATAAAAACCATTATCGCTTTGGGTATATGTCTTTTGATGTGTATTTTCCGATGATTGAGGCATTGAGGGAGGGGAGGATTTGAAATAAGTGAAGAATAAAAATTAAGAGTTAAAATGAAAAAAAGGGCGCAATCATGGTAATTATGATTGCGCCCTTTTTATTCTGCAATTACTTGTGTGTTATTGTGTTTTCACTAACTTCAAGTAATCTCGTTGTTCTTGTCCTGTTTCGTCTTCGTACTTCAATTGACAGATGTAAACACCTGCGGGTAATTGTTCGTCATTGACTTTGATGGGATAGCGTCCTTTTGTCAAAGTATTGTGTTCATATATCTTCAATACTTCTTTTCCAGTAATGTCAAAGATGCGTAAGTCGGTTGTTAAATCGGTTGAAAGTTGTAGGTCGATGGTAAAACTGCTATTGGAAGGATTGGGATAGACTGTCCATGAGACATCGAACTCTTTTTCTGCAAGCTGTTTGCCATGTCCTCCTCCTCCTGTTTGACAACCATAATTCTTCAAGAAATTAATATACGTCAAATTATCTGTATTGTTCACCATTCCTATTGTCAAATCAGAATTGCTTCCAATATCAAACTGCTCGGAATCCCTGTAATCTCCATTTTCGAAAAATACAACATTGCTTTCAGGAAAATGTAGGTCATCTATACCTCCATTAAAACTACTGAAACTGCCATAAGAGAGTTTTTATATGCATTCCTAAATCATTTTTAGTTTATAAGTTTTTTTGGCAAGAAGAAATATTTTTATTTTATAACACGCATTATTTCATTGATTCTTATATTATTTGGACGATGATTATTTTCAAGTTCAAATACTTCTATAATTAATTGATTACCTTGCACGGGATTACTACCTATAATAACTACATCAGAGTAATTAGTACTCATTAGTTTTTTTACACTTTTAAAATAATTAAATTCATTATATATAAACATATAAGATGAATATGATAAGAAAAAGTTATCAAAAGATATTTCTAAATGCTGAACATTAGGAGCTTCAATTTTATAAATATAGTAATATCCGTTTTCTATGCTTATTCTTGATTCTTTGTGTAAAACATTTATATCTACCCTTTCACCTCTCCTAGTTATGTAAGGCTTATAGATTCCTCTTCTTTTGTATAGACGTTCAGAACCCTCATTTTCTTCCTCATGATATTGCACACAATAAGGCTCAACACTCTCCTTAAACCTCCTCACCTCCTCATTCGTAAAACTCAAAGGCAAATCGGGAACCTGCCCCTCTACCCCCAAAAAACAAAACATCAACAAACTGAAAAACAAGAATATAGTTTTCATAAACCTACTTTTATTAAACCCAAAAAAATAAACCATATGCATTTTACCTCCCCATTTTCACCAGTTTTTGACTATGCGATTGATTCCCATACCGCCACAAAAGCAAATACACACCCTCCTCCCAATCGCTTGCATCAATCACAGCTTGTCTCCCATTGTTGCTATTTGTTAGGAGCGAGGACAAGGTAGCTCGATACACCACCTGCCCCATAGTATTTGTTACCACCACTTCCCCATCTTCCTCTAGCTGCCTATTGTGTCCCCAATCGAGGTAAAACAACCCCTCACTCGGATTCGGAAACACCTTCAATCCACCATCTTCCTCAAAAGGATTTTCTGAAATATCTGTATCCAATGCAGGCCCGATGTAAATATCATCAAGAGCCAAATAAGCTGATTTATCCCCTGTTCCTTTGGAGTTAGCACGAATGGCAACTATTATTTCTTGCCCTGCATAATCAGATAAATCATTGATGCTAACAGGATCTATCATAGGTGGGTGGACATAAGAACTATCATATACATAAAGAGGTTCAAAATTTAAGCAGTCAGTACTGACCATTACTTCCAACACATCGTCTCCACCAAGATTGCGTTTAGGAGAGCTACTGATTCCAAATGAAAAGCGAAATTCGGTATTTGATTGAGGTACGAAAACTGGACTTACTATCCAATCTTCAAGAACGACATCGGGTAGATATTCTATCTTCATAGAACGGTCACTTGACAAAACTACTTCCCATTGACTATCTTCCTCCACAGGTTTATCTGCTCCCACTGCTTCCCACCATCCGGGAAAAGTTTCCCCCAGCGGTTTCGTACCACTAAAACCTTGAAAATCGACACTAAGCGTATATCCTGCAAAAGGATTGCGAAGCGGTTGAAACCATGTACGAGAATCATTACTGTCGTTTTGTTCATCCTCCAAATACATATCCAAACCCATCCAACACTCAAAACTGCCCAAAGTCTG
>JBMYXW010000594.1:0-2972 GCA_049608825.1 Chitinophagales bacterium | reverse complement strand
GAGAGTAAATTCCATTATATAAAATTAAAAGGAGGAATAGAGATATTAATTTTTTCATGTTTCAGGTTTTTATAAAGATACATTATAATAATTTTTTTAAATACTTAATAATTTGAGTGAAAGAATAGTAGAAAATCAGCAGAATGAATTCAATGAAGAAGAATACGAAGAATATATAAAAGAGGTTGTTGCTCCGCAGATTAAAAGCATGATGGACGATAATTCCAAAATCGAAAGCAATCGCCGAGAGATAAAAAAAGAGCTGGACATCGTGAAAAAGGATTTGAGAGGAGTAAGGGAGGAACTAAAAGGAGTAAGAGAGGAAAGTTCGGCAAAAGACGAAGTAGCTCAAGAACTAAGAGAAGAAGTTGATACCAAAAATAAGGTGATTGATACCAATGAAAGTATCATCACTCGCCTAAATAAACAGGCCATTATCTATGAAGATGAAGCAAAACAATTCAAAGAAAAAATGGAAAAACTGGAAAAGGCAACAAATCAGTTTCGGCGAGATATAACACGACTTAGAAAAGAAAATGATCTAAGACGAAAATTCATTAATCAAAAAAGCAGCACATCCAAAAAATTCGATAAATTTTTAGAGGAAGAAGGAGTCAATACTCTCATTGAGAAACCTAATGATAACTAAGACAAGTTCAAATAAAAAACTCAAATGCAAATTCAAACCATACTTTGCAAGCGAGCGATTTAAATTTTATAGATACCTAATTTAATATTTTACTTTGCCTAAGTAAAAAATCTGGTTCTTTGAAAATTTGCTTGGTAAACGGAAAAAGTCTTTTTCTGTTTCGTGTTAAAGAATTGAAAGACTGTGAAATAAGCTATTATTTTACCTCAAAAGTCTAAAATCAACCTTATCTTCAAAGAACCAAAAATCTTTTATTGAACCACTACTTTTCGGTAAATGGTATCTTTTCCAGACTTCAATTTGATAAAGTAAACACCTGTGGGATAAGTCCGTACATCAATTTCGAGATTTACAGGTGTGCCTTCAAAAGACTGCATCAAAACACCACTGTTGTTGTAAATCGCCACTTGGTCAATGCTCAAAGATTGTTCATTCCGTTGAAGGTGGATAAAATCACTGGCAGGATTGGGGTACAAAAGCACATTTTTGCTCAATACACTTTCTTCAATATCAGTCAGTACAACATCAAAAGGAGAACCTGAATTCAAGACTTCTTTGGTCGCTACATTTTGCACAAAGGCAATAACATAGACTTGAGAAGCATCCCATTCACTGTCCAGTTCATACGTAAAATTGAAGCTTTTACTGTCGCCCATTGCAGCAGGATTGAAGTCTGTGCCATCAAAATTGGGCAGCATTTTTCGGAAAACATTGAAGTGTTCGTCTTCGCCATTTGGCGCATTGTAGTTTACTTCTTTTTCTACCACTGCCGCAAATAATTTCAAATCACTTCCTTCAATATTTTCATAGCTTTTCACATCAATGCTCACATTGCGTGAATTTCCATTTGTTTCTTCATCCACCAGTACTGCAATAGAGGCCGTTTGGTCTAAGAAAGTATTGAGGCGTGTTTGGCTCAATAATTTGCCGCTTTCCGAATTTCTATCACCCCAAACATAGATTCTTGGTGTTCCTTGCACGCCATAAAACTCTGTTCGAGAAAGGTTGTCGTTCGTATTGTGTTGATAAAAAGCACATTGAAGGTAAGGGTAAGGAGGATGAACTGCAATATGGTGAACCTTACCTTCATTTTCGGGTGCATGAATTATGTCAAAAAAAGCAGGATTGCGGAAGGCACAAGTGCTGCAACGAGTATTGGTGAAATGCTCAATGAACACATATTTTTGAGGTGCGGACTGCCCAAAGACTTCAATACTGATAAAAAATAGGGTGATGATAAAAGAGTACGTAAGTTTCATTTGTTTCGTAAATTTTTGTTTTGTAAATAAGATTGAAGTCATCGTTTCATTGACTTGTTTTTCCAATCTCCTTGTAAAACACTTACGAGGCACAATTGATTTTGGATTGGAATGATAGTGTCAGATTTTGAACAAAACAAATATTAGAACTCACCATCCTCCACACCGTCCAACCAATCCTTCAAAAAATCGGAAACCTCCTTCAATGTACTTTCTTCAAAAGGCGACTTCAAGTTTGCCAATTGAAGTAGTTCGGTAAACGAGCGAGTTCCACCTACATTGCACAAACGTAGGTAATCCTCCCATGCTCCTTGCCAATCTTCTTGTGCTTTCATCCAAAATTGGAGTGCACAAACAGTCGCCAAGGCATAGTCAATCATATAAAAAGGAGAATTGATGATGTGAGAACTGTCTTGCCAATCACAACCTTTTGGTAGATAATCACTGTCACCAAAATAAGCCTCACTATTGGTATGAGGAAAATATTGTTTATTGACATCCAACCATTTTTGGTTGCGGTCTTCATGGCTATGATGGGGATTTAGGTAAAGGTATTGTTGAAAAACTTCATTAGAACAACAAGAAAGAATAGTAGAAATCTGGGCACTGATTTTACTGAATTGGAATTTTCGAGTATTGTCTTTAAAAAACAAGGGATACCATTTCCATGTAAACAGTTCCATTCCAATCGAGTGAATCTCAGAGGCATCCATTGAAGCAAATAGATACTCAGCTTGATTAATTCCGTTTTTTCTGGTTTGATAGTACTGAAAAGCATGCCCCATTTCGTGGGTCAATACCATAAAATCAAACTCCGTTCCATCGAAGTTTGCTAAAATAAAGGGTAAGGCATGTTTTGCTATTGCAGTAAGGTAGCCACCTGTATATTTGCCTTTTCGGGTCTTCAAATCCAGCAGTTTGTTGTCGAGCATAAACTGAGAAAACTCATCCGTTTCGAGCGAAAGCTCGGAATACATCTTTTGCATATTCGCCATCATCTCTTCAAAAGAAACCTGTGGACGTGGATTCCCGTTTTTGAACTTCAATGTATCGTAATAACGATA
>JBMYXW010000593.1:0-2975 GCA_049608825.1 Chitinophagales bacterium | reverse complement strand
GAAATGGAAGAATTTAAAAACACATGTTAATTAAAATCATTTATCATGTAGAGTGCTCTATAAGTTTTATATCAACTTGACCTCTCCAATAACATGTAGTTCTTCTAAAGTAGGGGATTCGCTTCCTCCCTTAGGCTCAAGAGTCACGGCAAAAGCATCTGCTGCTTCAATATTTTTCACCTTCAATATTCCTGATTCTACATCAAATATTCCTGCATCAATGGGCGTCCCATTCTTCAATGCCCACAATTGATATTGTTTTTCGGTAGGCGCAATAGGTAAATTACCAATTTTTACAAATACCTCTTGTGAAGATGTATTCCAATAGACATAAGCAAGCGATTCAGGGTGATTTTCATTGCCCTTCATTCTCACAATCTTATTGGATGGATCTTGAAGAATATTCAGTTCTGCACTTGCAACATTGTATTTCGCCTGCATACCATTGAAGTTATTTACCAATGATTCTTGTTCTTGGTTCAACAATGCTATTTCAGTATTGGCTTTTTTTAGCTGAGTATGGTATTTCCAATTCAAAACAACACTCAGTGCCAATAAAATAGAAGCCGCTACTGCAAAGAACTGCATACGTTTGAGACGCTTTTCTGCAATATTGGGCAGGCTTTTGTCTTCCTTGATTTTTGTTAAAGGCAAAGTAGGAGAAACACTATTACCTAATGAACTGTCCTCCTCCCCTACTGTTTTAACAAGTGTTTGAAGGTTGTAAGCAGGAGGTTCAACAGAATGAAGCAAAGCATAAGATTCCAAAGTTTCTTGTATTCCCAATAATTCAAGTCTTATTGCATCATGTTTTCTAAGCATTACTTCTACTTCAGACTCTTCAGAAGCAGACAATCCCCCCATTGCATACAATTCAAGGATACCTGATGATATATAATTTTGTATATTCAAAATAGTAGTAAAAATATTAGTAATAGTGTAATTAGAATATAATCATTCTTTTTGTTAAAATTAAGAAATGTGAAGGTTTGTATTTGAAGAGTCGAAACATACCTACGAAAAAAAAGTAAATTTGGATTACCAATACTCCACAAAAATAAATAAAATCAAACCAACTTGACTTATATACCTATCACTTTTGCTGTATTACTTCAAAATAAATATTGCACACTGAGTCCCTATTTGCTATAACAAAGTATATTGATAATCCTCCTTCCTCTTTAACTTTCTGATTCTTTGAATAAAAGATTGAATATAGTTTTTTGATGTTTTTCTTATTGAAAATAAAGTATTTTGAATATAAAAATCTTTTTTATTGAAATAGGTAATCCAAACCCTCTTTTCTCTCGTAGGTTAAGTTTGATGATAAGAACTTCAAAAAGAAGTCAATTATTTTTTCTTATTACAACTTATTCTTTTTTAAATTCTAAATACTTAACTATGTTTTCATTAAAGTTACTCCAACCTCTTGGCGGTTTTCAGAGTAGGTGGCTAATGATTCTAGGTGTTCTATTATGCTTAGGAGCAATTAACACGCCTGTTGAAGCATCAAGTCACAGAGAAGCTCCACTAATTTCAAATGACCCTTTGGCAGACAACACCGATGTTTATGCTTTTGTGAGTCCAGACGACCCCAACTCCGTGACGATTATTGCCAACTACATTCCGGCAGAACTTCCTCAAGGAGGACCGAACTACTACTCCTTTGGAGAAAATATTCGCTACGAAATTCACATCGACAACGATGCAAGCGCAGCATGTGAAGAAATTATTTACCGATTTACTTTTTCCAAAACGAATGAAGACCCAACAACTTTCTTCAATATTCGATTTGGAGAAAACTTAAAAACCACTTATACACTCGAAAGAAGTATAGATGGCGGTGCAAGTTTTACTGCAATTGTGACAGATGGAATCGTACCTCCAAATGACATTGGACCTCGATCTATCGAAAGTCAAAACACAGTTGTTGGCTTAGGTGCTAATAGCTATGAAGAACTAATGACTGCTGCAATTACTGATGCTTCAACAGGAGAGAAAGTATTCTGTGGACCAGCCGATGATCCTTTCTATGTAGATTTAGGAGGAATTTTTGATTTGGGAGATGCTCCTCGTCAATCAGGCAAAACAAGAGATGGTTTAGGCGGTTACAACTGTCATACGATTGCTATTCAAGTCCCTATTTCTACTTTACAAAAAGATGGAAAAACAGTAGATCAAGCTGCGAATATTTTGGATGGAGAATTCGTAATTGGTGTTTGGGCATCAGCGAGCCGTCCATCTGTAAGAACATTGAACAGCAGTGGAAATTTGATTGACGACAGTGGTTCTTGGGTACAAGTTTCTCGATTGGGAATGCCTTTGACCAACGAAGCTGTTATTCCTATTATGTCTAAAGACTACTGGAATGCTTTAAGTCCATGTGGTGAAGACGCTGCTTTGTATGAGCATTTTTACAATCCTGAATTGGCATTGTATATGGACGATGATTTGTTTGGAGGTGCAGTTCCTGCATTCGCTCCTTTGCGTATTCAAACCAACTCATTAGGTGCATTTGATTTTTCCAATGGTGCAGACGGTTTGTTTGGGCTAAAAGGCAATGCTGCATTAGATGGAACAGTCTTAGCAGAAGATTCATTTGGAGGATTGTTATTGCCTGCGGCTGCATCTCCTCGCTCAGTTGATTTATGGCCTATTTTCTACACAGGTGCCCCAAATGCAAGACCTTACCAATTGGCAACAGGCAAAAATGGTGATCCATTGGCAGCAGGTAAACCTTTCATTAATAATTTCTTACCTTCTGCGGGTGATATGCTTCGTTTGAATATGGCAGTTCCAGCAACGCCTCGTGATGACGCTAACTTTAGTTCTTTGGGAATAGTACAGGCAGCAGCAATAGGTTTGACCGTTGCTCCATTCAATACTACTGCTAATCTGGAATTTATTCCGAATATGGATGGATTTCCTAATGGTCGTCGTTTGGAAGATGATGTAACACGCATTGAGCTACAAGC